>CAZEDR010000221.1:0-5927 GCA_964510975.1 uncultured Melioribacter sp.
CTTCCGGAGACATATCATAAATATCTTTATCAAGCGGTTCGCCCGGATCAATTCTATTTTGAATGCCATCTAGGCCAGCCATTAGAATTGCAGAGAATGCTAAGTAAGGATTTGCAGATGGATCTGGGCAGCGGAACTCAACTCTCTTTGCTTTCGGCGAGTTGCCAAAAGGAATTCTGATTGATGCGCTTCTATTGTTTGATGAATAAGCTAAGTTTACCGGCGCTTCAAATCCGGGAACCAAACGCTTGTAAGAGTTAGTAGTTGGATTTGTAATAGCCAATAAAGCCGGAGCGTGCTTTAATAATCCGCCAATAAAGTGTAAAGCCATTTCGCTTAGGCCAGCATAACCGCCGCCCGCAAAGAGTGGTTTTCCCTTCAGCCATAAACTTGTATGAACGTGCATGCCGCTTCCGTTATCGCCAAAAATCGGTTTAGGCAT
This sequence comes from uncultured Melioribacter sp., assembly GCA_964510975.1. Taxonomy (GTDB): domain Bacteria; phylum Bacteroidota; class Ignavibacteria; order Ignavibacteriales; family Melioribacteraceae; genus Stygiobacter. Next base: position 443 of record CAZEDR010000221.1, read on the forward strand.
ATAGGTAACTGTTTTGCCGTTTGCTTTAGCCGTATTTTTTACAACGTACTTAAACATTAATAACTGATCAGCGGATTTCAATAGTGGAGAGAACTTCATATCAATTTCGCACTGTCCACCGCTTGCAACTTCATGATGTTGTGCTTCAACTTCGATTCCAAGGCTTTCTAGGTTGAGAACCATTTCATTACGTAAGTCCATTAATTGATCTGTTGGAGGAACCGGGAAGTAACCTTCCTTAAAGCGTGGCTTGTAGCCAAGGTTTGGATTTTCTTCGCGTCCGCTATTCCATTTTCCTTCGTTTGAATCAACAGAATAGAAAGCAAAGTTTGGACCGCTATCAAAACGAACATCATCGAATACGAAGAATTCAGCTTCCGGACCGAAATAAGCTGTGTCAGCAATTCCTAAAGATTTCAAATATGCATCTGCCTTCTGTGCAATGTTGCGAGGGCATCGGCTGTACTTTTCTTTAGTAGCCGGTTCGTAAACATCACAAATTAGAGAAATAGTTGGAGCTTTTACAAATGGATCCAAAAACATTGTGGTTGGATCCGGAATGATAAGCATATCGCTTTCGTTAATAGCTTTCCAGCCGCGAATTGAAGAGCCATCGAAACCGTACCCGTTTTCGAAAGAGCTTTCTTCAAATTGGCTTACGGGAACTGTAAAATGCTGCCACTGACCCGGAAAATCCATGAATTTGAAATCGACAAATTGAATTTTGTTTTCTTTCACATACGACAGTACATCATGTACTGGAGAAGATGATTTTGCCATTGTTACTCCTTTTTAGTTTGTATACTTAAACTTGTAGTCTCTTTTAATGTTGATAAAACAAAGCTCGTAACTGTTTTTGTAACACCATGCCAAGATTGAATTTTAGAAAGTAGTGCTTCCAAATCCTTTGTTTCCTTAACAACTACTTTCAAAATATGAGAACCCTCGCCAAGAATTGAATGGCATTCCAATATTTCTCCGGTTTTACGAACCTGCTCTGCAAATTTTTCATAACTTTTTGATGATTCCATTACAACTGAAACAAACGCCATTATATCGTAGTGGAAAACATGCCTATCCAGTTTTGCGTAATAACCTTGGATAACGCCTCGGTCTTCAAGCTTATTAAGCCGCTCGCTAAGAGAAGGAACTGATAAACCTACTATTTCTGCAAGCTCATTCCTTTTCATTCTGCCCTGTTCTTGCAGTTTTTTAAGGATGGTAATATCTAAGTCGTCTAACATAACATCACTAATTTAATTAGGAAATTCGTTATTAATAACTGAAAATATAAGGTTGGCGTTACAAAAAAGCAAGTCTTGAGTAAAATTATTCGTTTTAGGAGGCTTCTAATAGGATTGCGATAATTCTAATGTTTCTTACATTTAACCCATTAAAAAGGTGGTTCATGAAAAAAATATTTACAATGCTTGTTGTGCTTGGAAGCTTTAGTTTTTTATCGGCTCAGGCGGATGATAAAATTCAGTCTATCATAAACAAAGTAAACATAGACACACTAATGTATAATCTCCGGGGCCTTTCAGGCGATAAGCCTGTTGTATTGAATAATACATCAGTAAGTTTGATTTCAAGAAACCGCTTTAGTCCGGGTAATTCATATGTACCAACTTATTTGAACCAAATGTTCAGCCGTTTTGGTTTGGTTTCTCTACAGCAAAACTTCATGACTGATGGAACTAATGTTTATGCGATACAAACTGGAGTTTCGAAACCAAATCAATATGTAATTATTTGTGCGCATTATGATGATATGCCGTATGGTGGTTTAGCTCCGGGTGCTGATGATAATGGTAGCGGGACAATTGCTGTATTGGAGGCCGCCCGAATTTTATCAAAGTTTAAATTCGATTACACTATCATATATGCATTATGGGATCTGGAAGAATATGGATTGTATGGGAGTTATTATTACGCTCAAGAGGCTAGTTCTCGCGGAGATAATATAGTTGCCGTAATCAATCTTGATATGATTGGCTGGGATAGCAACAACGATTATAAAGCAGAAGTGCATACAAAAAATATTAGTAGCACAAATGAATTAGGTCAATTGGTTCTAGACTTAAATCAAAAATATTCGTTGGGATTAAATCTGTTTATAACCAATCCCGGTTCTACTTCGAGTGACCACGCTTCGTTTTGGAAATTCAATTATCCGGCGGTTTTACTAATTGAACTCATGAGTGATTTTAATTTATACTACCATAAATCCACCGATGATATTTCAAAGATTAACAAAGTGTTTTACGAAAAAATGACAAAACTGGGCATTGCAGTAACTGCTTCTTCGGCTGTTCTTTCACAAAACACTTCTGTTGAAAACACATTACCACCGCAATATGCACTTAACCAAAACTACCCTAATCCGTTCAATCCAGAAACTACCATTAGCTACAAGGTACAAGCGGCAAGCAACGTAAGCTTAAAAGTATATGATGTTCTTGGAAGAGAAGTTGCAACATTAGTAAATGAGTTTATGCAAGCGGGAACTTATAATTGCCAATTGAGAATGGAGAATAGAGAATTTCCAAGCGGCATGTATCTATATAGATTAACTGCTGGTAACTATTCTCAGACTAAGAAAATGTTGCTAATGAAATAACGACAAATGTCACCCAAGAAGTAGATAAATTTGGAAATAATCTGAGGTGACAAATGAAGCGTCTAGATAAAGAAGAAAAAGAATTGATCGAGTCTTATGAAAAGGGCGAGTTAAAATTTGAGTGAGCTTTAATTTTTTTAGTTTAGCTAAGGCACTTTGGCACTTAGCAACTCAGTTACTCAGTTACTTTTCTACCTCATCATCTTCTCAATCTTAGCAATTGTCAACGGTGCGGAGCCTTCGTAGTGATTGTTCACATTGAGATAGACCTCTACATTTCGCTCAAGCAGTTCATTAATCATTTCAACAAGTCGCAACAATTCATCATCCTTCGGATCAAGAATTTTATTCCACTCACCGCCGCTGCGAGTTTCTATTCCTTTATTATCAACACCTTGCAAACGTATTACAGTATAATCTTTAATAAAATCTTTGTAGCGTTTATGCAGATCAAAAATGTCCGGCATATCATACCCTTGCAGAAAGCAATGGGCTATTTTGCTTTCGCGCATAAATTGAAAATAGTCTTCGTTAAGATAATTTGGGTTGCGTGTTTCAACCGCAAACCTAAATCCTTCCGGCAGCTTCGCAAAAAATTCTCTAAGCGATCCATGAAACTCAAATTGCGATTTCATTTTCTGCTTATTCAAATATTCAAACTGGAAAATCAGCGCGCCCAAATTCAGCCGCAGCGGTTTTATGGATACTAAAAATTCTTCAAGAAGATTATTGGAAAGGAAATGTCCGTTGGGAACAAGTTCTTCCTCATTTTTTTCATTTTGAATATGAGTAAGAGTAATGCTATTGGGAATTTTTATGGTAAACTTAAAATCTTTGTGAACTGAATTTTTATAAGCAGTAACGGTTTCGGGTTTTGGAAGAATAACTTTGTTGTTGCCATGAAGCGAGAAAAACCATTTATCAACTTCAACTGCATTATAACACTCGGAATATTCTTTTAGGTAATTAATTTCCGGTTTGTTGGTGTAAACCAGTCCGCGCCATGAATCATACTTCCAGCCGCATGTTCCAATGTGGAGTTTAGCCATGCTGTACCTTTAAAAATTAATTACCACTTTTTCAATTTCCAGAAAATGAAGAAGCCGGTAACAGAGATCAGCGCTAAACTCATAATTATGTAAAACGCAAATGGGTGAGTTTGAAGTGGAATCCCCACGTTCATAGAGAATGCGCTAACAACAAATGTCGGCACCATAATCATTACAGTGATGATGTTAAGCGTTTTCATCAGCACGTTTAGATTGTTGCTTATGATGGATGCTTTGGCGTCCATCAAACTAGCGAGAATATTGGAGTATATTTCAGCTTGTTTATAGCACTGAGTGTTCTCAATCATTATATCGTCGAGTAGTTCAATCTCTTCCATCGCAAAGTTTAACTTGGATGCATTCAGTTTCAGTTTTTCAATAAGCGCAGTGTTTGTGTTTATAGCGTTTTGATAGTATACCAAGCTTTTGCCAAGAGTAAATTGATTAAGCAAATATTTGTTTTCCATTGCAGTACTTATTTTTCTTTCAATCTCGTCCGAGAGCATATTAATAACCCGAAGGTGATCTATAAAATGGATGATTGAAGTGAAAATCAATTTCAGCATTACATCGTTAAGCGTTACAATCTTATTAAAATGTTTACCATGGAACAGATTTATATCATCATTAACAACAACAATTACTTTATCTCTAAACAAAAACACACCCATAGAATTAACACGAAACAAGAGGGGTTCGTTAGCTGTGTAGTTCTTGGGAATTTTATAAATCATTGCAAGGTGGTCGGGTTCAAACTCAAGACGTGAAAGTTCATCGGCATCTAAAGAAGAATGTAGTGTGTGCTCATCAAGTTTATACTCGTCGACAAGAAACCTTTTCTCGGCTTCATCCGGGTTAATATAAATTTTAATTGTGCCATTATTTGATGATTCCGGGACAATCTTATTCTCGAAAATTTTATATGTCTTTAACATGAGTCACCTCTTTTGGGTGCGGAAGGAATTTACTTTGAACACAACTTAACTAATGACGATCAACTAAACCAGACATATTCCGGTCAAATTAAAATTTTTCTCCCAATGCCCATTTTTTAATAATTTGTCTTTGGTCTAAAGTTAATTTTGCTTTGGAATGAAGCCATGTGTAATTTGCCAAAGGCATTCCATCTTTCTCAATTTCTTCCCAGATTTCTTTTTTATACTCATTTTGCTTTGGAGTGTACATGCTACCCCATGTAGAGAAGTTTAAGTGTTCTCTTCCTTCAACAACATGATTTGAAATGAAAAAACTGATAGGCGCTACTTTACTGTACCATGGCCACTTTGTTTCGTTCGAGTGGCAATCATAACATGCATCCTTTAAGATTTGCTTCACTTCAAAAGAAGCTTGGATATCTCTCGTTACCGGAGGATTGCTTCTATCTACTTCTATAAATTGTATTCCGACTAACGCCAATACAACCAAAGCTAAAATTATTCTTGATGGTCTCAAGTTTATTTCTCCCTATGTTTTTTGCCGACTAAAATTGCTTTACTACTTTGGAAATCACTTCTGTTATCTCTTGCGCGAAACTAATTAAAAATTCTAAGACCTTCTCAGCTGAGTCGAACTTATTGATAATCTCCAACTTAAGTGTCTCATTCGACTGCACAAATTTAATCTCTTTAGAGTATTTCGAATTGATGTGTGTCAACAATGGAACAAATTGGTTCTTATAGAAATTCTCTCGTTCACCTCTAGGAAGTATCAGAATCATCTTTTGCTTCTGTATAATTATTCTTTCCAGCAGCGCAAAGGAAGCATAATAACGTAAAACCGCTGCTTGTATTAATCTTTCTACTACAAGCGGAGGTTT
>CAZEDR010000222.1:0-5925 GCA_964510975.1 uncultured Melioribacter sp.
AATTCCCGATTAACTTATATGAGTTAGTTGAGACAATGTTGATAATTGCAGAAGCCGGCGGATTTGGAAAAGGCGGTGTTAACTTTGATGCAAAGGTTAGAAGAAACTCTACCGATCATGAAGATTTATTTATTGCTCACATTGCCGGGATGGATGTGTTTGCCCGTTCGTTAATAATTGCTGAAAAAATCTTAACCCAATCAGATTACAAGAAATTGCGCACTAATAGATATGCTTCATTTGATAACAATGATGGCGCTGCATTTGAAAAGGGAAAACTCGGATTAGTTGATTTATGTAACATCGCTGTTAAGAATGGCGAACCGAAACAACTCAGCGGCAAACAGGAAATGTTTGAACAACTGATTAATATGTACATATAAAAATTATAGCGGGACTGAATTTTTTGCAGTCCCGCTTTGTGCTTTACCTTCCTTGTTTATCCAAATAATTTCAAGACCACTGGGGGAGGTAATTCAACAGTTTAGTCTTAACTCACCTAACGCAACTAACTTGTAACTTGAAAAAACTTAGCCCCTAAGGTGGATGTCGCATAATTAATATTTTGTTAATAAATAGACCGCGGATGACGCAGATTTAACGGATTTGCGCTAATATGTTTTTGATTCATTAATTATGCGACATTCACCTAAGACATCAAGGTACAAAATCCTCACAATATTTATGTCTTACTTTGTGAAATCTTAGTGTCTTCGAGCTCTCGTGGCGAATATTCCTTTTTGCGTAAGGTGAAGTCTTAACTACTTACAACAAAAATTGATAATTAGAATTTGTGTTGCTTAAATCAATATCTGCAAAATAATAGGCTGATTTGTTTGTTGGCTTAATCAAATTCTTTAGTTATTTTATAAAAAATATTTAACCGGGGCGGTATGACCTCAAGTAATTATTCTTTTCCTATTGCTACATCTAGACTCCTTTACAAACATACAAGTGTATTAATATTTGTAATAGGGATTGGCGTTGTTTTGGGCTGGCTATTTGATGTAGCAACTCTAATACAAATCTCTCCTGGTTACGAAGGAACGAAACCGAGCACCGCAATAGCATTTATTTTTTCCGGTTTGTTTCTTTGGTTTGTACAATACCCCAAAGAACATAAATGGCAAGCTTACGCTTTGCAGTGTATTGCAATTACCATTACTATTTTAGGTGGTTATGCGTTTTTACAGTATCTCTTTAATATAAGTTTTGGTGTTGATCAGTTATTCGTTCACAATGTAAGTTTGCCCAAACAAAATAATTTTATCCGAATGGCTCCGGCCTCGGCAATAAATTTTGTGTTAATCGGGTTCTCATTTTTTCTTTATTCAAAAAAATCTTTTCTCTTATCACGAATCAGTATTTTGTTAACCATTCCAATAGCACTATTTACGTTTCTAAATCATCTGTTTAATAGTCATTCATTACTTTACCCGGAATCAATTAACCCAATCGCACCAATTTCTTCAATAGGTTTTATATTGATTGCGATAAGCTTCTCGCTGTATCTATCAATTGAAAAACACGAATTGCCCGTTGAATCAACCAGTAGATTTCGTCATTTTCTGCACCCCTTTATTTTAGCTTTTATAGTTATTGGAATAGCAGCTTTGTTACGGTTATGGCCGCTTCAATCGCTTGGTTTACGAACTGTTTGGGTTACCTTCTACCCTGCTGTTATGCTTGTAGCATTTTATGGAGGGCTTTCTGCCGGTTTATTAGCAACATATCTCTCATGTTTCATAGCATTATTTTTATGGCCAGTCTTTGTAGATCAGCCATTCATTAAAGATTTTGGCGATTGGTTAAGCATGTCGGTTTTCGTTTCAACGTGTGTAATGATATCCGCCGTGGTAGAGGCTATGTATCTTGCTCGCGAAAAAGTTAAGCGGACTAACAAACAGCTTGCCGCTGTAAACATGGGGTTTGAAAAGGAAATAGCGACAAGGCAAGTAGCTGAAAAAGAAATTATAAAGCTTAACAAAGAACTGGAACAACGTGTTCTTACTAGAACTGAAGAACTTGAAAAAACAAATCTATTCTTACAAAAAAGCGAAGAACGATTTCGCTCTACATTGGATAATATGTTGGAGGGGTGCCAGATATTAGGCTTTGATTGGTGCTATATCTATCTAAACGATTCTGCTGATAGACACAACCGTCGCCCGAAAGAAGAATTGTTGGGAAAAAAATATACCGATATGTGGCCGGGAATTGAATTTACCGAGGTGTATCGGATAATTAAAAGTTGCATGGAAGAAAGAATAACCCATCACATAGAAAATGAATTTGAATTTCCAGATAAGTCTAAAGGATGGTTCGAGCTGAGTATTCAGCCTGTCCCGGAAGGTGTATTTATTCTCTCTTATGATATTTCAGAAAGAAAAAAATCGGAACAGGATTTGCTAAAACTAAATCTTGAGTTGGAACAACGTGTAGCCGAACGGACTAACGAACTTGAAGTGGTTAATAAAGAACTGGAAGCCTTCACTTACTCGGTCTCGCACGATCTACGCGCGCCTCTTCGCCACATTAGCGGATTTGTTCAACTGCTTAACGAAGCAAAAGAGTCAAACCTTGACGACAAAAGTATTCGCTACATAAATATCATTGCCGACTCTGCAAAACAAATGGGAAAATTGATTGATGATTTACTTAACTTTTCTCGGATGGGAAGAGCTTCGCTAAGATATAGCGTGGTTGATTTTAATTATCTGATAAATCAAGTAATTAATGAAATTGAAAATTCCTCCGACTACAAAAAAGTAGAATGGGAGTTAACTCAGCTTCCATCCTTACCGGCTGATTTTTCTTTGATGAAAGTAGTGTTTGTAAACTTAATAGGTAATGCAGTTAAATATTCTTCAAAAGTGGCTTCGCCAAAAATTCAAATCGGCTATAACAAAACTGAAGAGACTAAAGTTGTTTTCTACGTAAAAGATAATGGTGCCGGGTTCGATATGCATTATGTGCATAAATTATTTGGTGTATTTCAAAGACTGCATGGTGCAGATGAATATGAAGGTACGGGAATTGGTTTGGCAACAGTTAGAAGGATTGTTCATAAACATAATGGAGAAACCTGGGCAGAGGGAGAAGTGGGAAAAGGAGCTACTTTTTCTCTTTCACTTCCGATAGATAATAGTCTTATCGAGACCTAACGAACTAATAAGCAGATGTCTTTGTTTAATACGTCACAAGAATATTCGGAGTAAATAATGAAAAATGTAAAAAGAATTCTTTACGCAGAAGATAACCCAAGGGATAGGGAATTAACATTAACAGCTTTACAAGAACATAAACTTGCCAACGAGGTAATTTGTGTTAGTAATGGTGAAGAGGCACTCGATTATTTATATAAAAGAGGTAAATATGCCGGAGAAGAAGATTGTCAATTAGCCGCAATTTTGCTAGATATAAAAATGCCCAAAGTAGATGGAATAGAAGTATTGCGGCAGATTAAAGCGGATGAGAAACTGAAGCTAATTCCGGTTGTGATGCTGACCTCTTCTCGTGAAGAAAAAGATTTGATTGAAAGCTATAAGCTTGGAGTTAATGCATATGTGGTTAAGCCAATGGAGTTTAGCGAATTCATCGATGCGGTTAAAAACCTTGGATTGTTCTGGGCTTTGATAAACGAAACTATTTGAGGATGGCAATAAACTAATTTATATTAAGCATAAGGGGTGGTTTGTGAATACTCAATTTAAAATACTTCATTTGGAAGATAGCCTACTAGATTCCGAATTATTAGTAGCAACTTTGAAGGTTGAAGGAATACGTTGTACTGTTCATCGTGTGGCACATAAGCAAGAATTTATTGATGCCATCACAAATACTAATTATGATCTAATCATTTCTGATAATACACTTCCGGATTTTGATGGCATAGACGCTCTCCGTCAGGCAAAAAGCATTCAGCCGGGAACGCCATTTGTTTTTCTATCCGGCACTTTAGGTGAAGATGTAGCAATTGAAGCGATGAGATGGGGCGCGGCTGATTATGTGCTTAAACATAAGCTCCCCAAGCTTGGCCTTACCATTAAAAGAGTTATTCATGAATACGAACAGAAAAAAGAACTCGATTTAGCAAATGAAAAAATTAGAGAAAGTGAAGAGAAGTATAGAGTAATAACAGAAAACTCCGCCGATGCTATATTCGTTGCAAATCCTAAAGGTGAATATGTCTATGTGAATTCGGAAGCGGTAAATCTGTTGGGTTATTCTAAAGAAGAATGTTTGAAATTGACAATATCGGATCTGGCGCCGAAAGACAAAATTGAGGAATACTTAACTCTTTTCAGAAAGGTGATTAAGAAGGGAAGAGCTTTTTTTGATTTGCAGCTAAGGAAGAAGAATGGTGCGCTGATTCCGGTAGATATTAATGTTGTTGTTCTGCCGAATGGTTTTGTTTACGAAAGCTGTCGCGACATTACTCTACGAAAACAAGCAGAGCATGAAATCTTGCAAGCCAAGAAAAAAGCAGAAGAAATGAATAGAATGAAATCCTATTTTCTCTCAAATATGAGTCATGAATTGAGAACTCCTATGATTGCTATTATGGGCTATGCTGAATTGTTGGAAGAAGAAATCACAAATCCCGAGCATTTAAAAATGCTTGACGGAATTGTTGAAGGTGCCACCAGATTAAACTATACATTCAATAACATATTGGAATTATCCAGAATCGAATCTGCAAATCTAAATCTTGAAACTTCGCCCCTTTCTCTACATGAAGTAGTTGAGGAGAGCATAAAACCTCTTTACAGAATTGCTGGTAAGAAAAATTTGTTTCTGAAACTTGAAGTGCTGGACAAGAGTATTCTTGTTGATATTGACCCGGTTCTCTTTCGTAACGCAATTTTTCAAGTAGTTGATAATGGGATTAAGTTTACTAAAGTGGGTGGAGTTCTAATTCAGGTCGGTATTCAGAGAATAAATGAACAATTAAAAGCTGTTGTTAAAGTTTCCGATACAGGTGTTGGAATAAATCGCGAGGATATTAAAAAAATATTTGGTGAGTTCAGACAGGTAAGCGAAGGAATGAATAGAGCATTCGAAGGACTGGGTGTTGGGCTAAATATTGCAAAACGCATTACTGAAATGATGAATGGGGAAATTAGTGTGGAAAGCGAAGTCGGTAAAGGAACAACTATTTCAATTTCACTTCCAATAAAAATGAGTGATGATCAGCTTAAAAAAGAAATTGCGGTAAGACGAAGAACTACTTCTGTTGATGAATCACCTCAAAAATTAAAGGACAAACCATTATTGTTGTTGGTAGAAGACAATCCGCTAAATAGAGATGTCATAAATATCTACTTAAAAAATAAATACAACATAACAGAAGCTTCGGATGGAATTACTGCTTTAGTGGTTGCCTCTAAAATCAATTTCGACGCGGTGCTGATGGATATAAACCTTGGAGAGGGTATAGATGGCATCGAAACCATGAAAAGGTTGCGTACAATAGAGCATATAAAGAATATGCCCATAATTGCCATTACCGCTTATGTAATGGCCGGTGATAGAGAAAAATTTCTAGGACATGGTTTTGATGGTTATCTTCCAAAACCATTCACAAAGGAAGTAATTAACAAGTATTTAGAAAATGTTCTTCGTTAATAGAGGAAAATGCTTGAGCGCCTAACAAAGCATTTATAACCATGTTTTGGTTTTCCTCTTATTCGTCTATAAATTTAGTCCGGAAAATGAATAGAAGATTTCTCCAAAACCGACTGGTGTATAACTGTGTTTGTTGGTTATAGAAAAATATTGGAAGGCAAATTTGAACAAACTGCTCAAGTATCTTAAAGTTAACACTGCACATAACCGGAATAATGCTTTAAGATTTTTGAAGAACAGGCTTGGACATAAAACATTTTTAGTGATGGCGAGTCTTGTAGTAGGATTATTATCTGC
>CAZEDR010000223.1:0-5912 GCA_964510975.1 uncultured Melioribacter sp.
ATAATAATTCCGGTTTACAATAAAGTAGAGTATACTCAAAAATGTTTGGAAACTCTCTATTCTATTAAAAATGGAGTTGATGATTTTGAAGTGCTGGTTGTGAATAATGCATCTAGTGATGAAACTGCCAAGTTTCTTGAACTAGCTTGTTCAGAATATCATGATCTGAAAGTAGTTAATAATTTAGTAAATAAACGATTTGCCGGCGCTTGCAATGCGGGTGCTGCAAATGCTGAAGGTGAATTTTTGGTTTTTCTGAATAACGACACCGTCCCGCAAGAGGATTGGCTTTCGTATGGAATCAATAGGTTAAAGATAGACGATAGTGTGGGTATTGTTGGTTCAAAATTACTTTATCCGGATAGAACTATTCAACATTGCGGTGTTGAGTATTTATTAAATGTTCATCCGGAATACGCGATTTGGCCGGTGCATCGCTTCCTTGGAATGAAAGAAGATGATCCACTTGTTAATCAAGGAGGATTAGTTGAATCCGTTACCGGGGCTTGTTTGTTTATACCGAACAGATTATTTAAGGAAATCGACGGTTTTGATGAAGAGTACACAATGTATTTCGAGGACCTCGACCTATGCTTTAAAACAATGAAAGCAGAAAAGAAAATTTTTTACGAACCTAAATCAGTAGTTATTCATTTTGAAGGTAAATCTACACCTGACGAAGCTTTGCGTTATAAACTAAGCACTGATGCCGCTAAAAGATTTTATCAAAAATGGCAAATGGAAATTGAAGCATTTACGGAAATGAAGAAACAACAGAATGTTTCCGTTGCTAATGATTTTCCGCTTAGTTTTACACAAATATTCGAAACAAACAAAAGAACTATTTACTCTTTAGTTGAATCTTCAAGATATGATGAAGCAAACAACCTGTTAAATGAATTGAAGAAATTTATTCCATCTGATCCGGTTATTCGTGATTATGAACAACGTTTTAAAATATTAAACAGTAATAACGAAAACAAAGGAACTAGTTCTTTAGACAGCCCTAATAAAGCGAAGTCGAAACATGCTGAAGTGTCAATTCTAACTCTTACTTACAATGCACTAGATTATACAAAGGAATTTATTTCATCTGTGCAAAAACATTCTACGCTAGATTATGAATTGATAGTGATAGACAATAACAGTTCAGATGAAACTGCATCCTATCTTACTGCTATTGAAAAGAATTATGAAAATGTTAGAGTAATTCTGAATAAAAAGAATCTCGGATTTCCCGCCGCAATTAACCAAGGATTACTAGAATGTAATGGAAAGTATATAGTAATTGTTAATAACGATATTGTGGTTAATAAGAGTTGGCTTGAGCGTATGATCGAAGTAGCCGAATCTGATTCTAGAATTGGTTTAGTTGGACCAATCAGCAATGAGGTTAGCGGATTGCAAATAGATAAAGATGCAAAGTATAATACAATGGATGAGATGCATAAGTATGCCGCGGTTGTTTCGGAGAAGAATAAAGGTGAAGTTTTACAATTTCCCCGAATAGCTTTTTTATGCACACTTATTAAAAAAGAAGTGATCGAAAAAATAGGCGGACTAGATGAGCGTTTTACACCCGGTAATTATGAAGATGATGATTTCTGCCTTCGCGCTCAAATTGCCGGTTACAAAACGGTAATTGCGCAAGATGTTTTTATTCACCACTATGGTTCAAAAAGCTTTAAGGCTGCCGGTGAAAACAAATACGCAGAGCGACTAGAGATAAATAAGCAGAAATTTATTTCTAAGTGGGGCGTTACCCCAGACGAATTGTGGATTCAGCGAAAGGAAATTAAACCACATCAATCTTTTTATCCAATAAGCAAAAACAAATTTGATGAACATTTTGAACGCGCTAGGATTTTACTTGCAGATAATGAACTGGAGCTAGCCTTTGAATCAGTTCAAAACGCGCTGGAACATTTCCACAAAGTGGATCAAAGAAAACATCAAATTGAGTATCATGACTTGCTTGATCTGGCCGGAAATCTTTCCTTAGCAAATAGTAATGTAGAATTAGCACAAAAATATTTTGCTGAAGAGTTGGAAATTACGCCAAACTCATCTACAGCTTGTGCAGGACTTGGTGAAGTATTCCTTGCGCAAGGGTTGCATGAAAATTCTAAGACTTTGTTAGAATGGGCTGTGAAGAATGATCCAAGTAATCAATCAGCGGCTGCGTCACTTTCGAATGTTAATACAATGCTTGGATTTGAAGCTAACCACAATTCACTTTTTCTCGAGGTATAGATGCCGGTTTTATCTCTGTGTATGATTGTAAAGAATGAAGAGCATTATTTGCGTAGCTGCCTTGATTCTGTGAAAGATGTAGCTGACGAGATCGTTTTGGTCGATACCGGTTCGGCAGATGATACTATTAAGATTGCTGAAGAATATGGTGCTAAAATTTACAATTTTGAATGGGCTAATGACTTTTCTGCGGCACGTAATTTTGCGTTAGGAAAAACAACCGGTAATTGGGTTCTATGTCTAGATGCCGATGAACAGTTGTCTGATAAATCTAAAGGTGAACTAAAAAAAATAATTGATGGCAATAATGCTGCCGGTTATTACTGTACAGTGAAAAATTTTGTTCAAGAGGAGAATAGTAACACTTCCGTTAGAGATGTACGATTATTCGCAAATTCACAGCACATAAAATTTAGTGGTAGAGTATATGAGCAAATAGTGCCCTCACTTACTGGGAACGATTATAAAATATTGTCATCTCAAATTATTATTAACAATTACGGTGATGATAGCAACAGTGAGGATAGAAAAACGAAAGCAGAAAGAAATTTGTCGTTGTTGCTTAAGGAGTACGAAGCAACAAAAGCTGCTTATTATGCTTTTCAACTAGCTCAAACATATTTGATACTGGACAATGATGAAAATGCAAGTCTGTTTTTCAGAATTGCAAGCGAATCGCCAAAATTAGATAAGCATTATCGTGCATATAGTTATTCGTCTTTAGCGAAGATCTCCTTTAAGAACCGAAAAATTCTAGAAGCAGAAAAGTATATAATCCATGCAACTAAGATTGATGATAAACAGCCTTTTACTTTTTTCTTAGCATCAGAGATCTTGTTACATAAAGGGGAATTGATAATTGCAGAAGACAGATGTAAGCGTGCGTATATATTGAATCAAGCCTTGCAGATGAAAGCGATTGATTCAACACTTTCATTTGCGTTAGATCCCGAAAAAATTATTTATTATGGATTAATACTTTCATTTCGCTCAAGAAATAATTTAAACTATGGTTTTTATCAGAAAGAACTCTTTGCTTTGTTAACTATTCAAACGGGTCTAGAGGACTCTCCAATTTCATCAGCAGTACAGAAAATTTTCGGCAGTTCTTTATTCTCCAATGAGGATGCAGAAATTATCCTGAAATTGATAAATAAAAACAATCTGAGTTTTTATGTTCATATGCTGGGAGTTAATCCCTACAAACAACAAGTAATGGCAATAGTAGAACAACTATTGGCAAGATACTCCGATTCGGTAGAAATTATGAAACTATATGCGAGAATGCTGGAAGAGTTTGGGAAAGTTGATGAAGCAGTTAGAGTTATGGAAAGTATTATTGAAGACAATAAAACTGACGCAACTGTATTCTTCTATTTAATATCATTCTATCTAAAACAAGGAAAGGATGAAAAAATAAAGCCCCTTGTGCTGCAGTTAGAAAAATATTTCTCACACCTTCCCGACGTGATGACACGAGTGAGAACCTTAAAGAGAAAGCTTTTAATGTTGACTAGTGTCCCGCTGTAGTGGATGTCGCATAATTAATATTTTGATAATAAATAGCCCGCAGATGATGCGGATTAAACAGATTTGCACTGATACATTTTTGATTCATTAATTATGCAACATCCTCCGCTGTAGGACTGTAATAAGTTTTCTCAAATGAAAAAAAACATGAAATAAATTGCCATCAGAAACATTCTGAGTAGAGGTAAAAGTGCCAAAGCTGACACTTTCAATGATTGTAAAAAATGAAGAGAAGTATTTACGTGAATGTCTTAACTCTGTAAAAGATGTAGCTGATGAGATTATTCTGGTTGATACCGGCTCTACAGATAATACTGTGAAGATAGCCGAAGAGTATGGCGCAAAAATTTATTATTTCGATTGGGTGAATGATTTCTCGGCTGCAAGAAATTTTGCATTGGGTAAATCTACCGGTGATTGGATTCTTTATATTGATGCTGATGAACGTCTTGACAATAGTTCGGTTGCGGAGTTGAGAAAGATCATCTCCAATAATTCATTAGCTGCTTACTACTGTACTGTAAAAAGCTATGATTCAGAGGTAAGCCGCGATAATTCTTTGCAGTACACGCGTCTATTTTTCAATTCCCAGGGTTTAACATTCAATGGAAAAGTACACGAGCAAATAGAATCATCTTTGATAGAGAATAATTATCACATACTTAGTTCAAATGTGCTTATACATCACATAGGATATGATATTTCTATCGATGAGAAGCGAAAAAAGGCACTAAGAAATCTTTCCTTATTGGAAGAAGAATATAGAATAAAACAATCCGCTTATAGTGCATTCCAAATAGCACAATCATATAATGTTCTTGATGAAATAGAAAACGCCCGAAAATATTTTGTAATTGCAGGAGAAAGTGCTGAGTTGGAAGCTTCGTTAAGAGCGCAGTGTTATTCGGCTCTCTCGTTGATAAATCACTCAGAGAATAATGTAGCAGACGCGGAAAAGTATATTCAAATGTCTTTGAAGCATGATGCCAGCCAACCATTTTCTAATTTACTTGCTTCCAAAATATCTTTGCGGCGGGGAGATTATGCTAACGCTGATCTGAATTGCAAAACGGCTCATCAATTAAACCAGAAGATTATTGCGGGAAAAGGCCACTCTAAAGTGACCATTATTTTGGATCCGGAAGAGGTGATTTATTTTGGACTTACAATGGCTCTTCAAAATAATAATGCAAGTTCATTTAACTATTATTATAGAGAGCTGTCTTCGTTCTATAATAAAAAGGAATATAAACAAGGCGCCCTAAAATTATCGGTTTTGCAGAAATTGCTAAATAGTGGTGTACTAAACATGGTTGAAGAAAAAATGTTTGTAGACATGGCAAATAAAAACACTCTGAACTTTCTTTTGCTAGTGATAACTAATGACACCGATAGGCAACAGGCAGTTAAGCTATCTAATGAATTGCTACATAAATTCCCCACTTCAATTGAGATTAGTAAAGTATTAGCAAAACTTTTTGATGAGTTGGGAAGATCTGCAGAAGCAATTCAACTTCTTGAAACAACCATAGAAAACAACCAGTATGACCCGACTATCTTATTCTACCTTATTTCGTTTTATTTTAAGAACGAGCTATCTGAAAAAATTATCCCCATTGTTACTCTACTGGAGAATAATTACAGCAACGTGCCGGAAGTAGTAGAAAGAATTAACAAGCTAAAAAAAATGCTTTCTCAATAAGCATCTATGCATCCTAAATGTCCTAAAAGTATAATTTCGTAGCTATTATAAATTACTGCCGCCCAAAATCTGTTGCAGTTATATAATTTTTGCAAAGATTGCGAACGAATAATCCATCTTTTCAAGGTAAAATTCGGTTTTTACTCTCTTAAATGTTGAGATCACTGACTCCGCTTAAATTTCACCAATAAATAATACTAAACTTTTATTGGCTTCTTCCGATAATATTGTTGAGATAAATAATCTCACAAAAACAAAGGTCAAGCAAGGATGCTTGGCAAACAAAAACACAATACATGGAGGTACCAAATGTCTTTTTCAGTTAATTCAAACAGCGGCGCAGCAGCAGTTTACAACGCTCTTGCCAAAACCCAATCATCAACACAAAAAGCACAGTTACAATTAGCAACTGGCAAAAAAGTAAACT
>CAZEDR010000224.1:0-5910 GCA_964510975.1 uncultured Melioribacter sp.
GAGGGTATGACAATCTTCGCGGTTATGACTGCCGGTCTTTTCCCATTGCTGCACGTTGGACGTCCTTGGTTAGCTGGTTATCTTTTCCCATATCCAAATCAGCATTCTATGTGGGTTAATTTTACTTCGCCGCTGTTGTGGGACGTATTTGCTGTATCAACTTACTTTACTGTTTCTTTAATATTCTGGTATGTTGGGTTGATTCCGGATTTTGCAACATTGAGAGAACAGACTACCGGAAAAGTTAAAAAAGTTATCTATTCGGTTTTCTCATTAGGATGGAGATTCTCCAACCGTCACTGGCAGCATTATGAAATGGTTTATTTAATTCTTGCCGGTTTTGCAACTCCACTTGTGCTTTCTGTTCATACAATTGTAAGCTTCGACTTTGCAGTTTCAATTGTTCCCGGATGGCATACAACAATCTTTCCACCTTACTTTGTTGCGGGCGCGGTTTTCTCCGGATTCGCAATGGTTCAGAACGTTTTAATTTTTGTAAGAAAAATTTTCAACTACGAGCATATTATTACACTTGATACACTTGAGAAAATGAATAAGATTATCATGCTGACCGGCTCTATGGTTGGTTACGCATACGCAATGGAGTTTTTTATTGCATGGTACAGCGGTGTACAAGCAGAAACATTTACATTCTTTAACAGAGCACTCGGTCCTTATGCTTGGGCTTACTGGATAATGATTACATGTAACGTAATTTCACCTCAGCTTTTCTGGTTTAAGAAAATTCGCCGCTCAATTCCGATAATGTTTGTTGTTGCGGTATTTGTAAACGTAGGCATGTGGTTCGAAAGATTTGTAATCATTGTTACTTCACTTTCAAGAGATTATTTGCCTTCAAGCTGGGCTTATTACAAACCAACATTGGTGGACGGAATGATTTTGTTAGGAAGCTTTGGCTTCTTCTTCACTTGGATTTTATTATTTACCAAAGGATTGCCCGTTGTATCTATAGCGGAAGTTAAAGCTGTTGTCGATGGTGCTCAACCTTCTCATAAGGGGCATGAATGATGAAAGAGAAGATACTGTACGGTTATACCGGAATATTTAATACGCCGGATGAAATTACTCACGCCTCCGAGAAGGCGGTTGAGAAGGGTTTTAAGAAATTTGATGTGCATACACCATATCCTTTACATGGTATGAACAAGGCAATGAGTCTTGCACCTTCTAAACTTGGTTATGTTGCTTTAGCGCTTGGTCTTTCTGCATTGTTTGGAATTATACTTTTATTGTGGTGGATTTCAGCAGTAGACTATCCGCTTGTAGTAGGAGGAAAGCCTTTCTTTTCATTTCCGGCTTTTGTCCCGGTAATGTTCGAAGTTACTGTACTTACTGCTTCGGTAGGAACTGTTTTGGCAATGTTGTTTGTCTTTTTCAAATTGCCCAATAATTCTCATCCGCTTCACGGCACTGAATACATGAAGAAAGTTGCATCTGATAAGTATGGCTTATTAATTCAAGCTGATGATGCAAAGTTTGACGAGACAACTATAAAAAGTTTCTTTGAAAGTTTACATGCTGCTGAAATAGAAGCTGTTTATTGGGATGAAGAGGAAATTAATCATCAGCACAAAATTCTTACACCTAAGTTTTTAGGTTTTCTATTAGTAGCCGGACTTCTTACAAGCGGAGCGACATATTTCACTCTTAACAAGTTGATAAATATGGTTCCATTCACTTGGATGATGGAACAGCAGAAGCAAAATCCACAGCAGAAGAGTTTGATATTTGCAGACGGTTTCGGAATGAGAAAACCTGTAGAGGGAACTATTGCCAGAGGTTATCTACCATACGAGTATAAAGGTCAACCCGATGTTGCAGCGGAAAAATTAATTAATCCGCTTCCGGTTTCTAAAAGTGTTTTAGAACTCGGTCAAAAGAAATATGATACATATTGCAGTCCATGCCATGATTATCATGCAACCGGTTTAAGCCGATTGAGAGGACAATTTCCAAATCCGCCAAGTTTGCATTCCGAAAAAGTAAGAACTTGGAAGGATGGAAGAATTTACGCCGTTATTATGGACGGACAAAATGTGATGCCATCTTATGCAAATCTTTTAGATAGCGACGAAAGATGGGCTGTTATTCATTATATAAGAGCATTGCAAAGATCGCTTAATGCTAAGGAGTCTGATATAAAATGAGTTCCGGTTCAAAAGTAGAATATCAGAAAAAAGAAATTCCTTCAAGAGTTCAAACTCTTGGGCTTATTTTAACTGTGCTAGGTTTAATTGTTGTCCTTGGCGGATATTTTGTGAATCCGGCAAGAATGGCATTTAATAATATTATTGGATTAACATTTATAATAAGTATAGCAGTTGGAGCTTTATTCTTTGTTGCTATAGAATATCTTTCCGGCGCAGTTTGGAGTACACCATTCAGAAGAGTCAGCGAAATAATTTCCTCATTCGTTATACTTGTCCCAATTATTGTAATTCCACTATTGTTTAATTTGCATTCGGTATTTCACTGGACACATCCGGAAGTAGTGAACGCAGATAAAGTATTAAGCGAGAAAGCTCCATATCTAAATATTAATTTCTTTGTAATTCGCGTTGTTGTATTTATTGGAATTTGGATGTTGTTTCAATATCTGATTACAAGAAATTCTTTAAGACAAGATTCAACAAAAGATCAAGCAATAACAACTAGGAATGTGAAACTGTCTGCTGTGTTCATTCCATTCTTCGCACTTACAATAAGCTTTACTGGCATCGACTGGTTAATGAGTTTGGAACCTCACTGGTTTTCAACCATTTTCGGAATTTATTATTTCTCCGGAACGGTATTAGCAGCTCTTGCGGCAATTACCTATATCGCAATTAAATTAAACGAGAATGGGTTCTTAGTAAAAGGATTAACTTCCGATCACTATTACAGTATGGGAGCTTTGCTTTTCGCGTTCATTAATTTTTGGGCTTACATAGCTTTCAGTCAGTTTTTGCTGGTTTGGTATGCAAACTTGCCGGAAGAAACATTTTGGTTTTTGCAGAGATGGGAAGGCAGTTGGATTGTGTGGACTGTTGGTTTAATGGTAGTACATTTTCTCATTCCATATTTCGGTTTGCTCTCCCAGCCATCTAAAATGGATGCGAAGAAGTTGAAGTTTTTTGCTCTCTGGATTTTAGGCGCACATTATTATGATTTATATTTTTTGGTAATGCCGAATTACAGTAGAGATGGAGTAGCGCTTAGCTGGTATGAATTAGGATTCCCAATTCTATTAGTCGGTTTAATGATTTTAGTTTTCGTTACAAAATCTAAGAAACAAAATTTAGTTCCAATCGGCGATCCCAAACTTAAACGTGGTATCGATTTCAGACTATAATCTCAAAAATTATGAATACAAAAAAGAAACTCGAAGACGAAATTGATTTCAAAGACTTATTAAAGAATCCGATAAGATTGTTTGGCTGGATTTTCCCACTCTTTATTGTTGTACTGATTGGAGTTGGAGTTTACTATGTGAAAAACATCTCGTTAATATCTTTGAATGAACAGCCGGTTAGTGCCACCGATACAACAAACGTGAAAAAAGAAATTGCTTCTAAACTTGGTGGAATTACTCCAGCTATGGATTTGGCTGTAATAAAGAATCCGACAAAGGATTTTGTTGCAAAGGGGAAAGAATTATACAACAGCAATTGTAAATCTTGCCATGGCGAAACCGGATTGGGAGATGGAACTGCCGGTGTGATGTTAAATCCAAAACCAAGAAATTTTCATGCAGTAGATGGATGGACAAACGGCAGAGCTATTGATCAGATGTATAAAACTCTTCAAGAGGGAATTATTAAAAACGGAATGGCTGCATATGAATACATAGCTGCCGGTGATCGCATAGCCATCATTTCTTATATAAGAACGTTTGTTGAATTTCCTCCTATCAAGGATGAAGAAGTTGCTGCATTGGATCAAACTTACCAGCTTACAAAAGGTACTGTAGTTCCTAATACTGTCCCAGTAGCAAAAGCTGAGGCCAAGTTGATTGATGAGAATTTTAATGTTGTTAAAAAGATTTCGAACGCGAAGCAAATTATTGGTGTTACAAAAGAAAACGTAGGCGCGGAATTAGTTAAAAAAGCTGCTGCCAATTTAGATAAAGTTTTTGGATCGTTTATCAACGGAATGCAGAATCAAAGCATGGATAATTTTGCTTCTTTAGTAGTTTCAAATCCGATTGAGTATGGATTCAAACCGGCAATAAGCCGTTATTCAAAAGATGAACTAGCTCAGATTTATAATTACTTGAAAACAGTAACAATGTGAATAGATAATGAAGTGCTCAAAATTAATTTATCTGCTATTAATAATTCTTTCCACCCAATCATTTTCTCAAAAGAAAATAGAAGCCGGGGTTGACGAAAAGATAGGTTCTTATCTTCCGCTTGATCTAAAATTTACTACAAGTGAAGGTAAAGAGATTTCGCTAAAAGAAGTGATAAACAAACCGACTCTATTAGCTTTAGTTTACTTTGAATGCACCGGCATTTGCGCGCCAATGCAAAATGAATTAGCGTGGACAATTGATAAACTTCAGCTAGAACCGGGAACAGATTTTCAAGTTGTTAGTCTCAGTTTCGATCATCACGAAAACTCTACCATAGCTGCAAAATGGAAAGCGAATTACCTAAAAACTATTAAAAGAAAATTTGCTGCTAATGATTGGCAATTCCTAACCGGTGATTCAATTGCAATCAAAAAGTTAACTGAAGCGGCTGGATTCTATTTTGTCCCTAACGAAAAAGAATATGTACATGGTGGCGTAGTAATTTCAATTGCGCCGGATGGAAAAATATCCCGTTATTTATTCGGCCGAGATTTTAATCCGTTTGATGTGAAAATGGCTTTGCTGGAAGCTAAAGCTGGTAAAACAAATCCAACTATTTCTAAAGTGCTTGAGTTTTGCTTCAGTTTCGATCCAAAGGGAAGACAATACACATTAAATGTTACAAGAATAGTCGGAAGCATTATGCTTCTTGGCGTTGGCGCTTTCTTGGGAGTTTTAGTTTTCAAGAGAAAGAAAAACAATAAGAATGAAGGAGTCGATATAGATGGCTAACGGAAATAATACTGTAGCCGAAAATTTTTATAACCAAAGCACAAATAAGCATACCGGATTTTTATCCTGGCTGCTTACTGTAGATCATAAGCGCATTGGGTTAATGTACTTGGTGGCGATAATATCATTTTTTGTTGTTGGTATTATTATCGGGCTGCTGATGCGTTGGGAGCTAATTGCACCCGGCAGACAAATAATGGATGCACAGACTTACAACACATTATTTACTCTTCACGGAGTAATAATGATTTTCTTGTTCATCATTCCCGGTTTACCAGCTATCTTCGGCAATTTCTTTCTGCCAATTCAGTTAGGTGCAAGAGATGTTGCTTTCCCAAGATTGAACTTACTCTCATTCTATATTTATGTTATTGGAGCTGCGTTAGCTCTAATTAGTTTATTCTTACCCGGTGGTCCGATAGATACCGGCTGGACATTTTATATTCCATACAGTGTTAGAAGCACAACAAATGTTTCTATGGCAATATTTGCTGCCTTCATTCTTGGGTTTTCATCAATCTTAACCGGAATAAATTTTATTACAACTACGCATCGTTTACGCGCTCCGGGAATGACATTTTTCAAAATGCCATTATTTGTATGGGCAACTTACGCTACTGCGTGGATTCAGATTATTGCTACACCGGTTATCGGTATAACAATTATTTTAGTAATGCTTGAAAGAGCTTTTGGCGTAGGAATCTTTGATCCGGCGCTAGGCGGCGATCCTATTTTGTTTCAACATTTGTTTTGGATTTATTCTCATCCGGCAGTTTATATAATGATTCTTCCGGCGATGGGTGTTGTGTCGGAAATAATCCCTA
>CAZEDR010000225.1:0-5896 GCA_964510975.1 uncultured Melioribacter sp.
TAAACTGATTTTCGCAGATTATTTATTTGAAGAATTACTTATGAGACAGCCTCTCTTTATTTAAAGACCACCCTATGCAACATCAACAAAGTATTCTCATACTCGATTTCGGTTCTCAATACACACAGTTAATTGCGCGGCGAATTCGCGAAAGCAAAGTCTATTCCGAAATTCACGCCCATAATTTTGCTTTGGATAAAATCAAAGAACTTAATCCTACTGGAATAATACTTTCCGGCGGACCAATGAGTGTCTACGAAGAAGATTCGCCAAAGGTAAATCCGGAAATATTTAATCTAGGTATTCCGATTCTAGGTATATGCTACGGACTTCAATTGATCACAACAAATTTTGGCGGAAAAGTTGAAGCTGCGAAAAGTCGAGAGTATGGAAAAGCTAACATTGAATTGGTTGATGAAGATGAATTGCTTCTTGGTGTAAATGATGGTTCAGTTATTTGGATGAGTCACGGCGATTACGTTACTGATATGCCTAATGGATTTGCAGTTACGGCTAAAACAGAAAACTCGCCGCTTTGTGCAATCTCAGATCCCAAAAGAAAAATCTATGGTGTGCAATTTCATCCGGAAGTTGCGCATACACAGTTTGGAAAACGGATTTTGGACAATTTCATTTTCGAAATTTGTGGCTGTAAAGCTGATTGGACTCCGGAACATTTCATAACTGAAGAAATTGAAGAAGTAAAAGCAAAAGTAGGAAGCAAGAAAGTTATTTGTGCTTTAAGCGGCGGAGTTGATTCATCAGTAGCCGCAATTTTGATTCATAAAGCTGTGGGCGAGCAGCTCGTTTGCATTCACGTAGATCATGGTTTAATGCGCAAGAATGAAAGCGAAGCCATCATTAAAATGTTCGATGATCATTACAATCTCCATGTAATACATATCGATGCTTCTGAATTATTTCTTTCTCGTTTGGCTGGGGTTACTGAGCCGGAAAAGAAAAGAAAAATAATAGGCAATTCGTTTATAGAAGTTTTTGAAACAGAAGCTAAAAAGTTTTCCGATGCTGAATTTTTGG
The DNA here is from genome assembly GCA_964510975.1 of uncultured Melioribacter sp. GTDB lineage: Bacteria > Bacteroidota > Ignavibacteria > Ignavibacteriales > Melioribacteraceae > Stygiobacter. Next base: position 1,039 of record CAZEDR010000225.1, read on the forward strand.
TGCAAGGAACTTTGTATCCGGATGTAATTGAATCTGTTTCCGTTAAGGGACAATCCGTTACAATTAAAACGCATCACAATGTCGGCGGTTTGCCCGATAGAATGAATCTCAAACTCATCGAGCCTTTCCGTGAATTGTTCAAAGATGAAGTAAGAGCTATTGGCAGAGAGCTAGGCTTACCGGAAATGTTCATTAAGCGTCATCCGTTTCCGGGCCCCGGGTTGGCTGTTCGAGTGCTTGGCGAAATCACAAAAGAACGCTTGGATATTTTGCGTGAAGCAGATGATATTTTTATCAGCGCTTTGCATGAATTCAATTTGTATGATAAAATTTGGCAAGCGTTTGCCGTTTTACTTCCGGTTCAAACAGTAGGTGTAATGGGTGATTGCCGCACATACGAGAATGTTGTAGCTCTTCGTGCTGTAACTTCGACTGATGGAATGACGGCTGACTGGTTCCGTTTCGACGGAGATTTCTTAGAAAATGTATCTAACAAAATAATCCGCTCCGTTCGTGGTGTGAATAGAGTTGTTTATGATATAAGCTCTAAGCCCCCCGCAACAATTGAGTGGGAATAAAATCCCTTCGGGGTAAACATGAAAGTAAAAGAATTACCCATCGATGACCGTCCGCGTGAAAAATTAGTTTTGCGCGGAGCGCAAAGTCTTTCCAACGCTGAACTAATCGCTATTCTACTCCGTACCGGAACAAAAGGGCAATCGGTTATTGAAGTTGCTCAAGAGCTGATCAAGAAGTACAACGATTTGAATTTCCTCATGTCACAATCTCACGACGCTCTCAAAAATTTTCACGGAATAGGTAAAGACAAAGCCGCAACTTTACTCGCAGCGTTTGAACTCAGCAGAAGAGTTGATTCTGAAAAAAAGTGGATGTCAGCTAAGAAAATTGCTTCTCCAAAAGATGTAGCCGAAATTTTTATTCCGCTACTTCGAGACGAGCTGAAAGAACAATTTTTTGTAATCTGCTTGAGCACCTCAAATAAGATTATAAAATATGAACGCATTTCTGAAGGAAGTTTAAGCAGCAGTGTAGTTCATCCGAGAGAAGTTTTTAAGGCTGCAATAGAGAATAGCTCTGCGAACATTATTCTGCTTCACAATCATCCTAGCGGAAACTTGGAAGCAAGTAATGAAGATATTGCTCTCACTCGCAAGCTAATTGAAGCCGGAAAGAATCTGGAGATCCAAGTGTTCGATCATATTATTATTGCGGGAAATTCTTATACCAGTATGGTTGAAAAACGAATTATATAGGTAATTTTAATGTGCAATCGATTTGGCGTTTCTCTAGACAAAAAAATCTTTATATTTGCCCCAAGAAAAACCTCATCAATTAAAGGAGTTAGTAATGAAGAAACTGATCAACAAAGCCCTTGTGGCAGTGCTGATTGCCGGTGCTATCGGTTTTACTGCTTGCAGCGGTGTTTCTGAGGAACAGATGGCTCAGCTAGATGCACTTCGTTCCGAAGTAAAGGCATTAGAAAAAGAAGTTAATGGTTTGAAATCTGAAAAGTCTGCTCTCGAAAGAGAAATTGCCGAAAAGAATTCAAAATTAGATCAATGCAATAAAGAAAAAGCTGAAACAAAGAAAAATCTTGAAAAAATCGGTTTGTAAAAAGAACAAAGGAGAAAAAATGAAATCAATTAGATTATTAGTGTTGGGTGCATTCTTCTTTGTTTTTGCGGCAAATGTTTTTGCTCAAGAAGAAATGACAAAGGATGAATGGCAAAGCGAAATTAACCGCTTAACAGAAAAAAGAATTGCTCTTACAACAGAATTAAATTCACTGAAAAGTGAAGTCGCTAATCTTAAAAAAATTCGTGATGGACTAAAAACTTTTGACCAGTGCACAAATGAATTATATACAATGATCAGCGCTACAAAAGCTGATATTGACAATTTTGGAAAACAGCTAGATGCTCTTTCAGCAAAGATTGATGCTAAAGAAGCTCCAAAAGCAGATCGTCAGGCTGAACTTGATGCGATGAAGAAAAATAAAATTTCTGCTCTTCCGGAGTTCTTTGATAAAGTTCATAATCAATTACAAAGAAAACTTGATGCTTGGGAAGAAAAACCAAAAGAAATTTCTTATGAAGTTGTGAAGGGCGACCACTTATGGGGAATTGCGAAGAAGAAAGATCATTATGCAAATCCATTTGCTTGGCCTATCATTTACAAAGCAAACCGCGATCAAATAAAGAACCCGGATTTGATTTTCCCGAAACAAATGTTCCAAATTCCTAATTTGACAGAAGAAGAAAAATCCAAATACGAAAAGATTAGAAGAAACTATAAACCGGCTCCGGCAACACAAACACAAGAACCGGTTAAGTAAGGAATCGATTTTATAAAGTGAGCACGTTCGAAATTATAAAGCCCTTTTCATTTCGGTGAGAAGGGCTTTTTATGTTTTGTAAAAAACAAACATTACGGAGGTTGTTACGCAGCACGAAAAAGCTATTAAACTAGAGGGAGTCGATCTGCTTTCATTTCTTGGTTTCAATGATGGAAATATTAAACCGATTGAAGAGAGATTCTCCGCCAATGTTATTGTCCGCGGCGATAATGTTTTTGTACAAGGTGTGGCTGATGAAGTTGAAGCCATAGAAAAAATTATTAAAGAAATGACTTTTGTGCTAAATACCACCGGTAAACTTTCACCGAATGATGTTTATACGATTATCGATTTAACGATGCAAGGTAAAGAGATTATCAACGGTAATGAGTTCGACAGCATAGTTTTGTATTCCAAGAAAGATGTTATTAAAGCAAAGACGCCAAATCAAGTTACATATTGGAAAGCAGTAAGAGAAAATGATATTTGTTTTGCCATTGGTCCGGCTGGAACTGGGAAAACTTATTTAGCAGTTGCCTTCGCAGTTGCATCATTAAAAAAGGGGGCGGTTAGAAAAATTGTTTTAGCCCGTCCGGCAGTAGAAGCCGGTGAGAGTTTGGGCTTTTTGCCGGGAGATTTTAAGGAGAAAATAGATCCTTACTCAAGACCACTTTATGATGCGCTTGAGGAAATGATTCCCGGTGAACAGCTGAAAAATTATCTTGAAAAAGGAATTGTTGAAATAGTTCCCCTTGCTTTTATGCGTGGCAGAACGCTTAACAATGCTTATGTGATTTTAGATGAAGCTCAGAATGCAACTGCGATGCAGATGAAAATGTTTCTAACCAGGCTAGGTCCAAACTCGAAAGCGATTATAACAGGAGATATTACTCAAATTGATTTGCCGAGTTATTCTCAGAGCGGATTGGTTCAAGTAAAGGAAATACTTAAAAATGTTGATGGTGTTGCTTTCATCTACTTTGAGAAAGTTGACGTAGTTCGCCATAAATTAGTTAAAGATATAATCGAAGCATATGAGGAACATTACTCTGCCGGGAACAAAAATACTTAATCGAATTTTTTACTTTCTTCCCAGTATTTGTCCATTTCGGTTAGATTGGATTCCGACATTTTTTTCCCCAATCCTGTAATCTTTTTCTCAACATAACTAAACCGCTTAATGAATTTCTCGTTTGTTAAGCGTAAAGCATTTTCCGGATTGATGCCAAGAAAACGTGCATAATTGGTTAGTGCGAAAAAAACATCGCCTAGTTCTTGTTCCAGTTTTGGTTGATTACCTTCAGCTTCCATCTCATGCATCTCTTCAATTTCTTCAATCACTTTTTTCCATACATCTTCTTTCTTTTCCCAATCAAAACCAACCTTTGATGCTTTTTCTTGCAGTCTATAAGCGCGGGCTAATCCGGGCAATTGTTTCGGAACTCCTTCTAAAACAGAATCTCTTCCTTCAGCTAGTTTTATTTCTTCCCAATTCTTTAAAATTTCTTTTGTGTCTTTAACTTCAACATCACCAAACACGTGCGGGTGGCGCCGAATCAGTTTTTCAGTAATAGAATCAATCACTTGTTCGGTGTTAAATGTCTTATTGTCTTCTCCAATTGCAGAATGGAACACGATATGCAAAAGTAAATCTCCCAGTTCTGCTTTTAACTCTTGGTAGTCCTTTTGATCAATCGCTTCAATCATTTCGTAAGTTTCTTCCAGAGTGGCTGCTTTTATTGAGTCGTGTGTTTGTTCTTTGTCCCAAGGGCACTCTTCTCTAAGTTTTCTCATAATCTCATACAGCTTCTGGAATTTTTCGCCTACCATGATTTCTCCTTTATTTGTGTGCAAAGATAAGCCATTGATTTGTTCGTTAAAAGAGAAACATAAAAATCAGTATCACTTATATTGAGTCAAATATAAATCGAGATCGTTGCATTTTTATCTTGATCTTACTCTTACTCATGATCTTGATCGCTTTCACGGCTATTTCATAAATGCGATTAAGATTAGGATTAAGATCAAGATGGATAAAATGAATATATTTACATCATTAATTAGGAGAACAAATGTTCGAAGAAAAGATCAAAGAAATTACGGGACAAGAGCTTCCGACAGCTCCGAAGCCGCTAGCAGCCTATATCCCGGCTCAAATGACAGGCAACCTAGTGTTTACGTCTGGTCAGCTTCCAATGAGAGAGGGAAAGCTAATAGCAGAAGGTAAAGTTGCCGGCGTTGTATCTGAAGAAGTTGCAATTCAATGCGCTCAGCAATGCGCTGTAAACTGTCTTAGTGCAGTAAAAAGTGTGATTGGCGATCTTGAGAAGATTGACCAGATAGTGAAGGTTGTAGTCTTTGTAAACTCTTCGGTCGGGTTTAGCGGTCAGCCGAAAATTGCTAATGGCGCTTCAGAATTCTTAGTGCAAGTTTTTGGCGAACAAGGCAAACACGCTAGAAGTGCGGTTGGTGTTAGCGAGCTGCCTTTAAACGCTCCGGTTG
>CAZEDR010000226.1:0-5872 GCA_964510975.1 uncultured Melioribacter sp.
ATGTAGATGGAAAACTTTACAACGAAGATATTGATGGAAGCAAAGCACACGTTAAAATGTTGATGAAGCAAAAAATTGTTTCGGGCAATGACGGCAATGCAATTTTGAAAGCGCTTGAAGAAATTAGAATAGAAATTTCTTCCGGCAAGCTAAAATTTGATTGGCAGAAGGAAGATATTCATTCGCTGATTGAGGAGCGCCTGGTTGATAAGATTGGCGAGCGCGGCAAGAGGCTGCACACAGCGCGCAGCAGAAACGATCAAGTTGCGCTTGATGAACGGCTTTATATGCGTAAAGAAATTGCAAATCTCGTTAAGCTAACAAAAATTTTTCAGCGTACGCTTCTTAAACAAGCGCAGCAGCATAAAGATACTATCATAAGCGGATACACACACTTGCAGCGTGCGCAGCCGCTTTTGTTTGCGCATCATCTTGTAGCATACGTTTCTATGTTAGACCGTGATGTTGAAAGACTAAATGATTGCATGAAGCGTGCAAACAATTCGCCTTTAGGCGCCGCCGCGCTCGCCGGTACAACACTTCCGATTGACCGCGAATACACAGCTAAACTTCTTGGAATGAATAGTGTAATTGTAAATTCTCTTGATGCGGTTGCTGACCGTGATGTTGTGATTGAATTGATTAATGCGTGTTCAATAATAATGATGCACCTCAGCCGCTTTTCCGAAGAAATGGTTTTGTGGAGTTCGCAAGAGATTTCCTTTGCAAACATTGATGATTCCTTTGCAACCGGAAGCAGTTTAATGCCGCAGAAGAAAAATCCGGATATTGCAGAATTGATACGCGGAAAAGTTGGGCGTGTTTACGGTTCCTTGTTTGCAATCCTCACAATTATGAAATCGCTTCCGCTTGCTTACAACCGCGATATGCAAGAGGATAAAGTACATTTGCTTGAAGCCGTTGATACAACAAAAGATTGTCTCATAATGGCTTCAGAACTTCTAAAGAACACAAAGTTTGATAAGAAACGTTTCGAAAAAGAACTTGATGGAGATTTGCTTCTTGCAACAGATTTGGTTGATTATTTAGTGCGTAAGCAAGTTCCGTTTAGAAAAGCGCACGAAATAATTGGAGAAATTGTAGCCACTTGTGTTGACAGTAATAAAAAACTAGACGGACTAACAATAGCGCAGTACAAACAATTCTCAACAAAGTTTGAAGAAGATATTTTCAAACTCCTTACATCAAGAACAAGCGTTAAGAATAAACTCTCGCTAGGCAGTACATCTCCGGCGGAAGTTGAAAAGCAGCTCCTATTCTGGAAAAAGAAACTTAAATAGTAACCACAAATATTTTTCAGTTATATAGATAACCGGCTTTGTAACTAACGAAGCCGGTTTTTTTTATAAATGTAAAAAATTGTCATGGGTGTAACTTTTTTTGTTTGGCAGTCGTCCTAATATAAAAACAAAGAGAAAGTTGCCATGAAGAAGATTTACATTTTATTACTGCTAACGGTTTTTTCGCTAAACAGTTACGCACAAACCGGACAGCAATTAGCCTTGAACACAAACAAGCCGGTGAACCTAGGTGTTGTAACCGGAAAAATTATTGATGCTTCTTCCAACTCACCGATAGAATACGCGAGCGTTATTCTTCTTTCAAAACAAAATTCTCAAATGGTTGGCGGAATCGCTACTGATAAGAACGGCGAGTTTGCGCTTCGCGGAATTCCAACCGGCACATATACTCTCAATGTAACTTTTGTTGGTTTCAAGAAAAAAGATTTAAGCGATGTTGAAATCACGGAAAGCAATCCTGTTGTTAATCTTAAAGAGTTAAAACTGCTATCGGATGCGGTGCAGTTAAAGGAATCCGAAGTAGTTGGCGAACGAAGCGCTGTTGAATTCAAAATTGATAAAAAGGTTGTAAACGTTAGCCAAAACTTAGCTGCAACCGGCGGAACCGCAGTTGATGTTTTGCAAAACCAACCATCTGTTCAAGTTGATGCAAACGGAAACCTAACGTTGAGAGGAAGCGGAAGCTTCACAGTTATGGTAGACGGAAGACCAAGTGTTCTACAAGGAACAGACGCACTTCGCCAAATTCCGGCAAACACAATTGATAATATTGAAATCATTACAAACCCATCTGCCAAATATGACGCTGAAGGAACTGCTGGAATAATTAACATCGTTACAAAGAAAACAAATCTTACCAGCACAAGTGGAATGGTAAACAGTGGAATGGGTTCTCGTGATAAATATAACGGCGATTTTAATTTCAGTCATAAATCGGATGGTTATAACATTACTGTTGGCGCTGATGCCCGCCGGAATAATTTTCTGCAAGATATTACAATAGACCGTTCACAGTTAAGCACAACCGGGATTAATTCTGTTGCAGATCTTCACCAGAGGAGAGACGGTTACAACGCACGCATTGGTTTCGATAGATATTTTAGCGATAAGCTTACACTTGGTATTAACGGCGCATATGGCTATGCTGATATGAATATGTCTGTTGGAACCACAAATAGTTCTGTTGCGCTTGTTGGAAATTCACCAATTATGTTTACCAAGACAAGCGACAGCAATAAGATGACAGCCGAATATTTTAACGGCTCTGTTAACTTGACAAATATTTTCACTCCAAAGGTGAATGATCTTTACTTCGAAGCAACATTTACAAAACTAAGATTACCTTCAAACCAACTTACTAATGAAAACATTTCTCTTTCTGATGGAACGACTTCTTCTTCTCTTAGAGGAAGAGAAAACAATACTTCGAGAATTGATTCTAGAATTAAATTGAATTATAAGCACAACTTAGCGGAGAAGAATACTTTTGAAGCCGGTTTACAAACAAATTTGTTCTTCAAAGATTTAGAAATTATCAGCAGAGATTTTAACAGCGCAACTCAGCAATGGCTGATCAATAGCGGCTACTCAAACAACTTCGATTTCAGAAATAATATTTACGCCGCATATACAACTTATTCCGATCAGCTTTTGGGTTTTGAATATCAAGCCGGGCTGCGTTTGGAATACACGGATAGAAAACTTGATCAGCTTACAACGAAAGAAAACTTTGCTTATCAAAAACTACACTTGTTCCCAACGTTGAATATTTCTAAGAAGATTTCCGATGATCAGCAAGTACAGTTCAGTTACAGTAGAAGAATACAAAGACCGTTTGACGGACAGTTAAATCCCTTCACCTACTTCTCAGATTCTTACACATCAACCGGCGGAAACCCATACTTGCAGCCATCGTTTACGCACTCTGTCGAGTTGAATTATCAAAAATCATTTCAAGGTGTATATCTAACCACTCAAACATACTTGAGAAAAACAGACGATGGTGTTGAGCAATTACAAACTCTTGATAGCGCCGGAAGAATAAATCTTATTCCTCAAAATGTATTGAATACAACGGCTGTAGGTGCAGAGATTTCTGCAAACATAACATTCGCACCTTGGTTCAAGATGGATCCTTCGGTGAACTTGTACAACTTTAACTTACAAGAAAAACCGGAGTTTGATATTGCCGGACAAAACCGCTTTAGCTGGGATGCAAGATTAAATACAACATTGACGCTTTCTGCTGCAACAAGATTCCAGTTCTTTGCAAATTACTTCCCAAACAATGTTACTTCGCAAGGTGAGATAAAAACATTTATGATAATTGGTGCTACAGTTCGCCAGGAATTATTTGAACGTAGTTTAATTGCAACATTAAGCGCGCAGAATCTGTTCGGACAGACAAAGTATAACATAGTTTCAAATGGAACCGGCTTCACTTCTAATCTAAACATAAAACCGGAAGCGCCGGTATTTAATCTCACGCTCAGCTATAATTTCAATAATTTCAAACGCCGCAATAACGAACAAGTTGATCTCAATGTAAACGGCGGTTTATAATTTTCATTTGCTGATAACTCCTTGAAGTCGCGCAAGAAGCAGAACTTGTGCGACTTTTAATTTCCCTTTTATTTCTACGAGTTACTTTTTAGGGTAAAACTAAATGCCCTAATTTGCCGTCTAATCATATCTAAATACCATTCATATATAAAGAGGAGTTCGTCATGCAAAAAAAACGCAGCCTATGGTGGCTTTCTGCGGCTTTTTTAGTTGTTTATTCGTTTTTGGTTTTCAACGGTACGATTTCTGCCCAAAGCAATAATGGGTTTGATTTAAAAAATTTAGATAAATCGGCAAATCCGGCTCAAGATTTTTATCAATTCTCTGTTGGCGGCTGGGTGAAAAACAATCCTATTCCGGATGATCAAGTTCGCTGGGGTTCTTTCACAATTCTCGCCGAAGACAACAATGTTGTTCTGAGAAAAATTATTGAAGAAGCAGCTGCAAACCAATCATGGGGAAAAGGAACAGCAAAACAAAAAATAGGAGACTTCTACGCAGTTGCAATGGATTCTATACGTATTGAGAAGATGGGTTATAAGCCAATTATTCCAGACTTGAAGAATATTGATGCACTTAAAAACAAAAAGGATTTGATTAAATATTTAGCGCAAGAGTATGTAAAAGGTAATGGATTGATTTTTGGCTTTGGAGTTAGCGTAGATGCCAAGAAAAGTGAAATGAATACTGCTTATTTATCTCAAGGCGGTTTGGGTTTGCCGGATGTTGAATACTACACGAAGGATGATGCACGCTCCAAAGATATTCGTGAAAAATATTCCGCTCATGTAGCTAACATGTTTAAGTTGATTGATGTTACGCCGGAAACTGCCACTGAATATTCAAAAACAATAATGAATGTTGAAGGCAGACTTGCAGCGGCTTCAAACACACGTCTAGAAAATAGAGATCCGATAAAAACTTACAACAAGATGACACTCGATAATTTAGTAAAGCTTTCCGGTTCGTTTGATTGGAAAAATTATTTCGAATCAATCGGTTTATCAGACATGGATTTACTTGTGGTTCGTCAGCCAAAGTTTTTTACCCAACTTGGTAGAACGATGGATGAAGTTTCTCTTGATGATTGGAAAGTTTATTTGAAATGGAATGTTCTTCGCGGTTCGGCTAACACACTAAGCTCAGCTTTTGTAAATGAAAGATTCGATTTTACTCAGAGATTCTTAAACGGCGCAAAAGCAATGCAGCCTAGATGGAAAAGAATGGTTCAAGCAGTTAATGGTTCTTTGGGTGAATTACTTGGACAGATTTATGTTGAAAAAGCTTTTCCACCGGAAGCAAAACAAAGAGCAAAAGCAATTGTAAATAGTTTGCTTATTGCAATGGGAGAAAGTATTAAAGGCTTACAATGGATGAGCGATGAAACAAAAAAACAAGCGCTAGTTAAGCTTGGAACCTTTGGCGTTAAAATTGGCTACCCGGATAAATGGAAAGATTACAGCGAGCTCGAAATCGTTCGCGATTCTTACTACAAAAATTTAGAACGTGTTGGCGCCTGGGCAGTGAAACAAAATCTTGCTAAACTAGGCAAGCCGGTTGATAAACAAGAATGGTTTATGAGTCCGCAAACTGTAAATGCTTCTTACAATCCTACAAAAAATGAAATTACTTTTCCGGCTGGAATTTTGCAGCCGCCGTTCTTCAATCAAAAAGCAGATGACGCGATTAATTATGGTGCAATGGGCGCGGTGATTGGTCATGAAGTTTCTCATGGCTTTGATGACCAAGGAAGAAAGTATGATGAAAAAGGAAACATTAGAGATTGGTGGACAAAAGAAGACAACGATAAATTTCAAGCCCGTGCAAAGAAATTGATTGATCAATACAATGGCTTTATTGTAGTTGATACATTTAAAGTGAACGGTGCGTTAACACTTGGAGAAAACATTGGCGACCTTGGCGGATTAACAGTTTCTTATGCTGCATTTAAAACAACAGAACAATTCAAGAAAAATGAAATGATTGAC
>CAZEDR010000227.1:0-5806 GCA_964510975.1 uncultured Melioribacter sp.
ATTCTATAACTATTCCCTTACTGAACAAGAAGTAAATAAAATATTTACAGAAAGCACTACGGGCATTGAGCGGGAAAAAGGTATTCCATCCGAGATAAGTTTATATCAGAATTATCCTAATCCGTTTAATCCGGAAACTACAATTAGCTACAAGCTACAAGCAGCAAGCAATGTAAGCTTAAAAGTATATGATGTGCTTGGGAATGAAGTTGCAACGTTAGTAAATGAATATAAACAACCGGGAGTTTACAACTCTACGTTCTTCACTCTACGTTCTTCGTTCGCATCCGGTGTTTATTTCTACACTCTAAGAGTTGGAGATCCTTCGGCTGGCTCAGGACAAGGCTTTGTTCAGACTAAGAAAATGATGTTAGTTAAGTAATTCCCAAAGCGGCGGCGGATAAATTTTACCGCCTCTTCATTCAATTCTAAAAATTGGAGAATGTTAGAATGAAACAAATTTTAATTCTGCTTATCTGGCTTTTAGCGCTACCCATACTAGCTCAGGGCACTAAAGAGTTCACGATAGATAATTGTGTTACAGCATTCAATCCGGATAAGGTTGAAAAAACTTCTGTTGGCTATCAATACTGGTTTGTTGATAAAGATTTTGTTGATGGAAGAACCTTAAAGGTAAGTGTGGTTGCACCACATTCTGCAACACACGCGCCGCATGTTCACGCTGAAGATGAATTCTTTTTTGTGCTTGAAGGTAAAGCTGAATTTTATCTTGCCGGAAAAACCAAAGTTGTGGAAGGTTACGCAAGCTTTTACTGTCCCTCCAATATTGAGCATGGAATTAAAAATGTAGGAGATTCAGAATTAAAATACTTAGTAATCAAAAAGTATAGTAAGTGATAAATTTTTGTAGAAGTGTTTATTTAAGTTAAAAATGAGTTATTTTGTAGTTGATAAAGTAAAGGATAAAGTTAGCTCAAATTATAAGTGATATTATGAGAGAAAAAGCTGTTACACTTAGCGATATAGCAGAAAAACTGAATTTATCTACAGTTACAATTTCGAAGGCCCTTCGCAACCACCCGGATATTTCTCCCAAAACTACTAAGCTTATCAAAACGATAGCTGAAGAGATGGGATATACTCCTAATATTATGGCTAGAAATTTGTCTGCGCGTAAATCTAACACAATTGGACTTGTAGTTCCGAAAATTGCTCATTTCTTTTTTGGATCAATCATAGAATGTGTTTACGATTTAGCTTTTCAGAATAATTATGAAATCATTCTGACCGTTTCTCAAGAAAGTGTGGAGAGAGAAAGAAAACATCTTCAGACTCTTCTCGCAATGAAGGTTGATGGAATTATTATCTCGATTACTCAAGAAACGACAGATTTTTCAATTTTTGATACCATTGAAAGACGTGGAGTTCCACTGGTTTTTATGGATCGTATTCCGGAATCTTCAAATGGTTATAATACTGTACGTGTTGATGACCGTGGCGGTGCATTTAAAGCTATTGAACATGCAATCAATTTGGGTTATAAAAAAATCGCTCACTTTGGCGGATATCAAAATATCAATATTGGAAGGGAACGCAAAGCGGGTTTTGTAGAAGCTATGCAAAAATATGGTTTAGAAATTAATGAGAGCTGGGTTACAGAGGGTGGATTTGGCGAAAACTATGGCTATGATGCCTTTATGAAGCTTTACAGAGAAAATAATTTGCCCGATTTAATATTTGCTGTAACCTATCCCGTTTCGTTAGGAATTTATATGGCTGCTAGCGAAGTTGGACTTCGGATACCGGATGATATCGATGTAATTTGTTTTGGAAATGCGAAAGTGCAAAACTTTCTATCGCCACCGCTAAGTTGTGTTGACCAATCCACCGAGCTTCTAAGCAAATATGCTATGGAAATGATATTGGAAAATATTGATAAACGTGAAGAATATGAACCGAGACAAGTGGTTGTAGATACAGATTTAGTACTTAGAGGAACTTGTACATACTACAACAAAAGATGAAACTTTTAGCTGATTTTTTAGTTAAGATTATATTTCTCCGAAAGAATTTTCTTTACTTCTTCGACAAGATACTTATTCTCTATGGGTTTCCGAATATATTTATCTGCACCGGCAGCGATAGCTAATCTTTCATCTCGTATAAAAGCATGTGCGCTAACTACAACAATTGGCGTGGACTTATACTTCTCGGATTCTCGTAGCTCTTTAATTAAGTCTAACCCATTCTTTTCGGAACCAAGCGCCATGTCAAGTAGGAATAAATCAATTTTCCCCGAATGGCTTATTGCATGATAAAAAGATTCTACGTTTCTGCAGCTAATAACAGTAAACTCTTTCTTGAAAATTCGGCTAAAGATATCTAAAATTATTTCATCATCTTCAACAAGAAGGATAGTGTAGTTCTTAAACTTCATTTATTCTCCAACAAGAAATAAATACATGTCTCAACTGAATTTATATTAATTTTTGCAATCGAAAACGGCTTCACTTATTAAAGCGAGCAATATTTTTTTAACGATAAAATGCGAAAAATTATTATTTTCCAATAACCTGCATTACAAATTAATTCTATTACAAATATTTTTCAATTACGAACAAATATAGGGAAGATTAAATGGAAGCAATAGGACTTTCTTTTATAGACTGGGTAATAATACTGGTCTATTTTGCTTTTGTACTTGGTATTGGCTTATATCTTCGAAAATTCACTACAAGCCATGAAGACTTCTTTCTAGCTGGAAGAAAAAACTCATCATGGGTAGCCGGTTTAGCTTTTCTTTCAGCAAATCTTGGCGCACTCGAACTGTTGGGAATGACTGGAAATACATTTAAGTATGGAATGTATGTAGCACATTTTTATTGGATTGGTGCAGTTCCGGCGATGGTGTTTCTCGGAATCTATATGATGCCTTTTTACTACAGCAGTAAGATAAATTCTATACCGGGTTATTTGAAATTGAGATTCGATGAGAAGACACGAGTATTAAATGGAATTGCTTTCGCGATAATGACATTACTCGTTTCCGGAATAAACTTGTATGCGATGGCTTTGGTTTTGCACACATTCATTGGCTGGAATTGGGATATCAGCATGTGGGTTTCTGCAATTACTGTTGCAGCATATGTTACTCTCAGCGGATTAATGTCTGCAATCTTTACGGAAATTATTCAGTTCTTCTTGATCTGGTTCGGCTTATTCTTAGTGTCTATTCTTGGAATAATTGAAATAGGCAGCCTTGATCAAATACTTACAAGATTGCCTGCATCAATGAATACTCTTTGGTCAACTTCAGCTGACCCAACCCAAAATGGAATGCTTATACACTGGGGCGGAATTGTACTAGGTTTAGGGTTTGTACTTTCATTCGGGTATTGGACAACGGATTTTCTTGTTGTGCAAAGGGCATTCTCAGCAAAGGATTTGCGTTCTGCGAGAATGACTCCATTGCTTGCGTCATTCTTTAAAATGGCTCTGCCTTTTTTAGTTATCCTTGCTGGATTGATTGCTCTAGCACTTTCGAATGATCCTAACAGCGGATTCAAACTATTGCAAGATGGTGGGCAAGTTAATTACGATTCGGCTTTACCCCTATTAATACAAAGATATTATCCATCCGGTCTTGTGGGATTGGGAATCACAGCACTACTTGCCGGTTTTATGGCCGGGCAAGCTGGAAATATAAGCGCGTTTAATACTGTATGGACTTACGATATTTATAGATCAGTCTTAAATAAAAACGCTTCTGATGCGCATTTGCTTTGGATGGGAAGAGTTTCTACAATAGTTGGCGTTATTATCTCTTTAGGAACAGCTTATTGGGCTAAAAGCTTTCCGAGTATTATGGATTATATGCAAGCAATTTTCTCTTGGGTTAATGCACCACTTTTTGCTACAATGCTTTTGGGAATGTTTGTTTGGTGGATTACACCGGCCGGCGCATTCTGGGGTTTGGTTGCCGGAATGTCTTCCTCATTTTTAATGTGGATGGGAGTAAAATTCCATTGGTTTAACGAAAGCATCATTACGCTTTCAAATGTACAAAGTGATATGGCAGCTAATTTCTGGCGCGCTTGGTGGGCGTGGTTAATTTGCTTCGGTGTTACTATTGCTATCAGTTTGTTCACAAAGAAAAGGCCGAAAGAAGAATTGGTTGGGCTTGTTAAAGGATTAACTAAAACTAAACTTGATGAGCACATACCGTTCACAAAAAAGCCGGAATTTGTAGCAATTATTTCCGTCATTGTTTTTATCATTTTGAATTTATTATTCTGGTAACAAACAAAATAAATTTTGAGACTAATAACCTTTCTTGTAAAAGGAGATTAAAATGAAACCTATATGGTACTTTGTTGGATTAATTCTGCTTGTTATGGGCTTCTTAATTTTTGCCAACGGAATTTATCTTTTAATTAATCCACCGCTAATTAAAACTGTGTTATCTGAAACTCATCCAAGTATTTGGTGGGGACTAGTGATGCTTGCATTCGGCGGTTTGCTGTTTATGAAAAACAAAAACAAAATTGTTGAATAGCGTTTATGAATTCAGCTAAAAATGATATAACAGTTCTTCCTCATAGACGGAAAAATATTTTAACTGGTGAGTGGATTCTTGTTTCTCCACATAGAACAAAGCGGCCTTGGCAAGGGGAAATTGCTGGCGAAGAGAAAAATTCTCGTCCGGTTTATGATCCCGACTGCTATTTGTGCCCCGGGAATGTGAGAGCAAATGGTGAAGTTAATCCAAATTATAAATCGACTTATGTTTTTACGAA
Source organism: uncultured Melioribacter sp. (assembly GCA_964510975.1). Taxonomy (GTDB): domain Bacteria; phylum Bacteroidota; class Ignavibacteria; order Ignavibacteriales; family Melioribacteraceae; genus Stygiobacter. Next base: position 4,758 of record CAZEDR010000227.1, read on the forward strand.
CGACTTTTCGGCTTTACTTAGCGATACGAAAATGGGCAATCTTAATAATGCGGATTTGCTAATCGCAAAAAGTGAGAAGGGGGTTTGCCGAGTAGTAAATTTTTCTCCCCGCCATGATTTAACTTTAGCTGAAATGAGCATTACGGAAATAGAAAATGTAATCTCAATTTGGCAGCAAGAGTATCTTGAACTTGGAAAAAATTCGAAGATTAAACATGTCCAGATTTTTGAGAATAAGGGCGCGATGATGGGGAACAGCAATCCCCATCCCCATTGTCAGATTTGGGCGCAGAGCAGTATTCCAATGGAACCTAGAAAGGAATTGAGAAATTTCAAGAAGTACTTTGAAATTCACAAACGCTCAATCCTTTCTGATTATTTGAAATTGGAATTGAAGCTGAAAGAGAGAATTGTTTTTGTAAATTCTGCCTTTGTTGTTCTTGTTCCTTACTGGGCTGTTTGGCCTTATGAAACAATCATTATCCCTAAGAGGAAAATGGCAAGTATTGCCGGGCTTAATGAAAAAGAAAGAGGGGAATTTGCCGAAGCTCTAAAAGTGGTTACCTGTAAGTATGATAATCTCTTCAAAGTTTCTTTCCCATATTCTTCCGGAATTCATCAAGCTCCGACAGATGGAAAAAAATACCCGGAATTACACTGGCATATGCACTTTTATCCGCCGCTGCTTAGGTCTGCAACAATTAAGAAATTCATGGTAGGTTACGAAATGATGGCTGAGCCGCAACGAGATATTACTCCGGAACAGAGTGCGTTAATACTAAAAAATTTGCCGGAAAAACATTATAAACATTGATGTAGTAGGGAAGTATTTAAAACAAAAAATCCGGTTTAAGCCGGATTTTTTGTTTGGTAAGGTAACTAATGTTACTTAATTACTTTTACGTCACTAGCTTGAGGACCTTTTTGACCTTGAGTTACAGAGAACTCAACTTTTTGGCCTTCTTCTAATGAACGGTATCCATCACCAACGATAGCTTTGAAATGTACGAATACATCTTCGCCGCCTGGTTGCTGAATGAATCCAAAAC
>CAZEDR010000228.1:0-5791 GCA_964510975.1 uncultured Melioribacter sp.
CGCGATTCTATGACGAGTCACATCCGCCGACTTTGAGCGGACATCTTCCGGAATTACATAACCTCTGCGACGAATAAATGCCATCGCGCGGGCGCCGAGCGCCAAATTAATTGTTGCACGCGGTGAGCCGCCGTAACTAATTAAGTCAGTCAATTCATCCAATCCAAAATCTTTTGGTGAACGGGTAGCAAAGACTATATCAAGAATATATTTTTCAATTTTTTCATCTACATAAATTTCGTTAACAAGCTTGCGCGCGCGTAGAATATCTTCCGGAGAAATTACAGCGTTGATTGCCTGAACTGTTCCCGAAGTATTTAACCTCATAATCTTTTGCTCTTCTTCGCGAGAAGGATAAGTAATCTTAACCTTTAGCATGAAACGATCCACTTGAGCTTCCGGCAATGGATAAGTTCCTTCTTGTTCAATCGGGTTTTGTGTGGCAAGAACCAAAAACGGCTCATCAAGTTTAAAAGTGTTTTCGCCGATTGTTACTTGACGCTCTTGCATAGCTTCAAGAAGCGCGCTTTGCACTTTTGCGGGGGCGCGGTTAATTTCATCGGCAAGAATAAAGTTCGCGAAAACCGGACCTTTCTTTATCGCAAAATTTCCATCTTTCTGATTATAGATCATTGTTCCGAGCAAATCTGCCGGAAGCAGATCGGGTGTAAATTGTATGCGCTGGAATTTCGCTTTCATTGCTGAAGCGAGAGATTTAATTGCGAGTGTTTTTGCTAGTCCGGGAACGCCTTCTAATAAAACGTGTCCGTTGCCAAGAAGACCAACTACAAGTCTCTCCAGCATTTGTTTCTGTCCAACTATGGTTTTGCCAACTTCGTTGAAAAGAACATCAATAAACTCACTCTCTTTTCTGATTTTTTCGTTGAGTGCTGTAATATCCAAGGTTTCCCTCACTGATTTTTAATTTCTTGTGCCTTCTACAAACCGAAACGTTCTCCGGTTTCGTAAAAAATGTTAAAAACTGTTAAAGTATTTTTTTAGCGGGACAAATATAAAAAATGGGAAACAGATTTGGGTTACTATCTGCTTCAAATAGGCACAATAATTCAGTTGATTGGAATTTTTAGACCTTTCTTTTGTATTTCTTGGGCTAGGAAAAGTGATTGAAACTCTTCGGGAGTAAAACCAATCGGTTCTATTCTCGTATCGATTCCCCAAGTTAGTTTTCCCAGCATTACATTGTCCTTGAATCTATTTTGACCAAACGAAGCGGAGACAATTGCCAGATCAATATCGCTATCAGCCGAAGGAGAGCCGGATGCGTAAGAACCGAAAAGGAAAACACTTTCGATCTTAAAATGCTTTCTTACCGCCTCAACATAATTCAAAATTGCAGGATAAATTTCTAAAGATTTGATGTTAACCATTCAAAAACTTCCTTTACTTTTTCAAGTTTAGCCATGGTGAATTCTTTTGTTGCTAATTTGTGAAGGCTAAATAATTCATCGGGATAACGGGTGCTAAGCTGATACTGGCTTAATTCTTCTAGGATCGTAAGAGTCATATCATCACAATTTAGTTTCGACAATTCAGCAAGCCGTAACAGATTATGTGTCGTAGGTGGAAAATCATTTGTTGATTTAACAACCAAAGCCTTCATCATTTTTTCAACAGACAAGTGGCAAAGAAACAAGCAAAAATGAAAATTCTTGCCGGATTCGAAAATATCTATTGCGCTTTGCAGATCTAGTAAAGCTGCTTTTTTCCAATATTCTATTTGCTTTATCTGTTCCACAATTCAAGTTACTCTAAAAAAGTAAATCTTTCAAAGGCTAAACTTGCGCAACTTTTATCATGGCAAATTTTAGATAAGATGTTTCATCCATAGCCGGAAGCGAGGGATGATCGAGCGAAGCACTGTTGGTGTAGATAAGCTGGATCTGCTTCTCTGCTTTAATTGAGGACGCACGTATCACGGAAACGAATTCATCTCTCTCTAAATGATGAGAACAAGAAGATGTGAAAACAAATCCATTCTCATTTACCACTTCCATCGCTAAGCGGTTTAATTTCTCGTAAGCTTTTGCTGCCTTGGGAAGATTCTTTTTGCTCTTAGCGAATGCCGGTGGATCGATGTTTACAATATCGAACTTCTTCTTTTCGGCAACACACTTTTCCAGATAATCAAAAACATCCATGCAGACATAATCTGCTTCATTCGTAAGCTCATTCAGAGCACGGTTATTTTTTACATTTTCAATTTCATTAGCGGAAGAATCAACAAAAGTAACTTTGGAAGCTCCGTTAACTGAGGCATGTAAACCAAACCCGCCGGAGTTACAGAAGCAGTCAAGTACCGTTTTTTCTTTACAGAACTTGCCCATAAACTCTCTGTTGTCACACTGATCGAAATAGAATCCGGTTTTCTGCCCCTTCTCAAAATTTATTTTGTATTTCAACTTTCCATCGGTAATTACATCCTCTTCTGCGGTTCCCAAATAAACAAAATCTCCTACCGGCAAACCTTCCAGTGTGCGGAAGTACTCATCATGCTTTGTAAAAATGTTTTTTGCCCCAAGTTTATTTTGCAAAATGTTTACTACAACTCCAATATTCTTTTCTATTCCGGCAGAATACACTTGCAGAACAAAAGTGTCATTGTATTTATCAATTATAAGTCCGGGCAGAAAATCGCTTTCGCTGAAAACCAACCGGAATGAATCGCGGTTTGGGTAAACAGATTTGCGGTAATTGTAAGCAGAAACAATCCGCTCCTCAATTACTTCTTCCAAAGAACTGTTTTCTTTATTTGATATAACACGAACTGCAATTAGCGAGTTTGCATTATAAAATCCGTTTGCGATAAAACTTCCTCTTGAATCATATATTTGAACAAGGTCGCCGGTTTGAGGTGAATCTTCTCTCTTATCTATTTCGTTACTGAATACCCAGAGATGTCCTTGACGAATTCGTCTTTCTTCATTTTTCTTTAAAATCACTTTTGCCATTGTTTAACCTTTTGTTAATGCAAAGATAGCTCACTTTGGGCTCAATCCGGCATCATTTTGGTATCTTTACAGCGAAATTATTAGAGATTGAGAAAGGCATTATGTTAGAACCGAAAGAGGCACTTACTAAATATTTTGGACACGGAAATTTTAGAGGCAAGCAAGAAGCTATTGTTAATCGTTTGGTTACCGAAAAGAAACATTCTTTAGTACTTATGCCTACCGGCGGCGGAAAATCTATTTGTTACCAGCTTCCGGCACTTTTGTTTGATGGCGGAACTATAGTTATAAGTCCACTGATTGCCTTGATGCAAGACCAAGTTGATGCACTAAAGAAGAAAAACATTCCGGCGGAGTTTATTAACTCAACGGTTAAGCCGGAACAACGCAGAGTACGATTGCAAAAGTTTGTTGATGGCAAAGCTAAACTGCTTTATGTAACTCCGGAGCGCTTCCGCAAGAAAGAGTTTATCGATGCGATCGCTCAAGCAAATATTTCTATGCTGGCTGTTGATGAAGCTCATTGTATTAGTGAGTGGGGACATGATTTCCGCCCCGATTATTCCCGCATAGCCGAGTTCCGTGCGCTGATGAATAATCCTTTGACAATTGCTTTAACCGCAACTGCGACACCGGAAGTTCAGAAGGATATTATTTCGAAACTCGGATTAACAAAGAATGATATTAAGATATTTCATGAAGGAATTGAGCGCCCCAACCTTAGACTTGAAACAACCGATATATATGATGAAAAAGAAACTCTCACGGCAATCTTCAAAGTGCTAGATAATTATAAAGGTGCCGGAATAATTTATTTCGCGCTGATTAAGAAACTGGAATATTATTCTCAAATTCTACGCGATAAAGGTTATATCCACAGCATTTATCATGGAAAACTGGAAGCGCAAGATAGAAAGAGAACGCAGAGAGACTTTCTTTCCGGCAAACAGAATTTAATTCTCGCAACCAATGCCTTCGGAATGGGAATAGATAAACCGGATATTCGTTTCGTTATACATGCCGAAGTTCCTTCTTCAATTGAATCTTACTATCAAGAAATTGGAAGAGCCGGCAGAGATGGTGAACCTTCACTCTGCATGATGCTCTACAACCAGCAAGACCTTTACACGCAAATGGAGTTCATTAAATGGGCAAATCCAAATGCCGATTATTACTCCCGCATGTTTGACTTGATAAAAGGTCAGCCGGAAGCAGTTAATGCGGAAGGTTTCGATTTTCTACGCGAACAGATGAGCTGGAAAGACAAGAGCGATTTCCGTGTTGAAACAGTGCTGGCAATGCTGGACCGTTACGGAGTTACAGAAGGAACAATCGAAACAAAAGATTTGAAAATTGTAGATGAACTTCCCCACGAACTGCATGATGAGAAGCATCTCGGCGCAAAATTGATGAGCGACAACAAAAAACTCCTATCTGTTGTAAATTACTTCAAATCAATTACATGCCGGAGAGTTTTTATCTCCGAGTATTTTGGCTTTAACGACGAGAAGCCGTGCGGCAACTGCGATTCTTGTGAATAATTAAATAGAATTTCCCCCCGCTAAAGAATATCTCCTTTCCTTCGAAGATAAGTTGCGAACCGAATGGAAATAATGAGTACAAAACTGATACAAAAAGAATTTCTTACCGAAACTGAAGAATTACTGGAAATTCTCAATCAAGAAAATCTGGTAATTATAGACACCCGCGAGCCGGAAGATTACATCATTTCTCATATTCCCGGCGCTATTAACGTTTACGATATCTTTACATATCTGGCTACTAAAGAAAACGGCGGATATGAAGCTATGCGCAATACATTCGCCGGCTTGTTTGAGGCAGTTGGAATACATTTCGATAAAAAAGTTGTTGTTTACGAAGACGCAATGGATAACGGCTACGGAAGATCTTGCCGGGGCTTGTTTATTCTCAAATATCTTGGTCACAAAAACGTAACTGTGCTTCACGGCGGATTTCAAGCATGGCTTTTGCAGAATCTTCCTATCACAAAAGAAATCCCGGTTCCGGCACAAAAAGATTTTGTCGTTTCAATTGATAATTCCATGATTGTTGATACAGAAGAAATGTTGGAAGCACTAAATAATCCTAACATTACAATTTTAGATGTCCGCGACCATGCCGAATGGATTGGAGTAAGTTCTTCGCCGTACGGACCGAACTTCGCTCCCCGCAAAGGAAGACTTCCCGGCGCAAAATGGCTTGAGTGGTACAACATGATGAAGAATGTAAATTCGATTCCTTGGTTTAAGGAACCGGAAGAGTTGAAAAAACTTTTTGCAGAAGTGGGCGTTACTCCCGAAAGTAATGTTATCATCTACTGCTTCAAAGGTGCCCGAACATCAAACGTTTATATTTGTATGAAGATGGCTGGGATTAAAAATGTGCGCTGTTATTTTTCTGCTTGGAATGATTGGTCGCGTGATTTTAACTTGCCGATTGAAACCGGCTATCCAAAACACAATTAGTTTTTTGCTTGAACCTAATGGCTAGTGCCTTTTGCCTAGCTCTAAATACTATACTTCTTTTTCATCCAATCGTAAGCGGCGTTAATCTGCTTAGTTTTTACTTCAGCTAAAATTTTCAGCTCTTCGCCCAAATCAAAAACTTTATCGGGATGATACTTGGCAATGAGCTCTAAATATTTTTTTCTGATGTATGTCTTAGAGACTTTTCCGGTTAAGCCAAGTACTTGCCCGTAGTGTTTCGCTTTCTCAAAATCTGTAGCTCGTGTAGAATCAAACTCATCGCGTTTAAAAGAGTATCTGTTTTCGAATCGTTCGTACCTCTCATACTTTTCGTAA
>CAZEDR010000229.1:0-5763 GCA_964510975.1 uncultured Melioribacter sp.
TTTCTTCAAAGTGCAAGATGGCTGCGATTACAAATGTTCGTTCTGTACAATTCCACTTGCTCGCGGAAAAAGCAGAAGCGCAAAACTGGAAGAAGTAATAAAAGAATTTAATCAATTGCTAGAAGCAGATTTTAAGGAAATAATTCTCACCGGCGTAAACGTTGGCGATTATTCTTACAATCTTGATCTTGATCATACTCTTGATCTTGATCCAAGCTTAAAAGAAGATCAAGATCATAAGCAAGAAGTTGATTTGCACCTACTCTTACGGAAAATGCTTACTGTCCAAGGCGATTATCGAATTCGCATAAGCTCGATTGAACCAAATTTACTGAATGATGCTATCTTAGATTTAACCGCTGCCGATTCAAGAATGTGTAATCATTTTCACATTCCGTTGCAAAGCGGAAGTACTAAAGTTTTGAAACTTATGCAGCGCAGATACAAAACAGATGACTACAAAGCTTTGATTTATAAGGCAGTTGAAAAGATTCCAAATCTTGCTATTGGAGTTGATGTTATTGTGGGCTTTCCGGGTGAAACCGAGGAAGATTTTTTAGAAACCTATGCGTTTCTGCGTGATCTTCCTATATCTTATTTGCATGTGTTTACTTATTCCGAAAGACCGAATACCAAGGCAATTGAAATGCCCGGAGAGGTTGATCATATTGAACGAAAGAAAAGAAGCAACATGCTTAGAATCTTGAGCGAAAAGAAAAAACATGAATTTTACCAGAGTATGATTGGAGAAGAACTAATTGCCCTTTTCGAACATGAAGAACATAGCGGAGACATGAAAGGCTTCACATCCAATTATGTACGAATAAAGGTACCGTTTAATTCAGAATTAATTAATAAATTTGTGCCGGTTAAAATAACGGAGGTTGGCGAGAATATTTGTACAGCGGAGATTTTACTCCAAACGGAATCAAAGAAAAACTCATTGGATGAATCATGAAAAGAATAGTATCTCTTGTTGTACTTATTACCTCAATTTCGTTAGCGCAATCAACAATAAGCTATGAGCTTTCGGCATTCAGCAGTCTGCAAAATAGTTTTCAAATTCAAAATCCTAAATCCCAAATCCAAAATTTTACTAACCTTACTTTGCAAGCAGATGTTCCCCAGAAAAAAAGTCCCGGTTTGGCAATTTTGTATTCAATGGTTTTACCCGGAATGGGAGAACTTTACGCAAATTCTTACGATAGCGGAAAATATTTTACCATCGCCGATGGCGCTTTGTGGGGTGTGTTTACCGGATTTACATTGTACGGCGACTGGCAAAAAAACAATTATATCTCATACGCAAAAACAAATGCCGGTATAAATTTAGATGGAATGGAATCGGATTTTATTGCTAATGTTAGCGTTTATTTGAGTCTTAGCGATTACAACCGAATCCAGGAGTTAAACCGGGATTATGACAAAACATATAACGCTAATCTCTACAATTGGAATTGGGGAAGTAACGACCAGAGAAAAGAATTTCGTGATATGTGGTCTTCCAGCGAAGGCGCCTATAATAAGGTGCGTTTTGTTGTCGGCGCGTTAATTCTTAATAGAATTGTGAGCGCGATAAACGCTGTCCGTTTGGTTAGCGCTTATAACAAAAATCTATCTCAGGAAGTAAGTTGGAATGTTTACTTTGGGGTTGAAGAGAAACCAACGCTTCCCCAAACACTAACTTTCAATTTTACCACTAGGTTTTGATAGCAGAAGAGGCTGCACAATTCAAATGAATTTAAACAGCCTCTTCAAATCATTTTGTCCTTATTTGACCAGCAACATTTTTTTTGTTTCAGCGTAACTTCCGGCAGTTAATCTGTAGAAGTAAACCCCGCTCGGTAGAGACGTTGCGCGCAATGTCTTTACATATGAACCCGGCTGTTGGAATTCATTAACCAGAGTTGCGACTTCTCTTCCGAGTACATCAAAGACTTTTATTGAAATAAGGGCTGTTTGAGCAACCGAGTATTTTATTGTTGTGCTCGGGTTAAACGGATTCGGAAAATTTTGTTGCAAATAAAATTTTGATGGAATCCCATTATTCTCTGATGAAATGCCAACCGGAATGTTAACTGTTGAAAATTTAATCTCATCGCCAACTCTAAACGGCCTTGATGAAACAAAAATGTACTCGTCGTTTCCTCTTGGGGGAATTGGTGTTCCGCTAACGGGATTGTTAAATTTAATCCGCCATGAGAGTTTAAAAATTGTTCCTTGCGGGTATTCTACAAGTACAATATCATCACCCGCATTAAGTTTACCATTTTTATCATTGTCGAATAGCTCGCAATCAACATCTTTGTTCTCTGTTAGGTTTTTAACTTTCATGTTAATTAGTTGTTTGGTATATGGAGTTGTGTAAATATTTGCATCATAGAAAGTTAATTTGTAGTCGTAAGGTTGATATATATTTCTGCTTGGAGAACTTTTATCTGGAGATATACTAAAAGTAAAATTACTATTGCCGGAAATCCATTTGGATTGCGACGCAATTATTTCCTTTTTTTTGTCATCATTTATTATCAGTCTCATACCATCAAACTGGTTGCTCTCTAAATTATCTATAATCAATGTGGGTTCAATGAGATTGATATTTTTAGTTATGTTATTCACAGTATATCCAACACTTGTTGAATCTGCTAATTTGACAAATTTTACTAAATATGTGTCTTTGGTAAATTGGGATGGGTCAATTAGAGCGATAAGAAATTCTCCGCTACCGTGACAATTTTTCATGTCAGCGTAAAGCCTCGCGTCCACAAATTTCCTATCATTCTGAATGCTAAACCGTTCAGAAAAAACTATAGAAGAATCCGTATTTCCTTTAACTACCGCCTTCAAGCAGAATGAATTACCATTCGGAATCAGCTTTGTATTCCATATAAATTCCCTTTTCTCGCTTGATAAATTCTTTTCGATCAATTCCCATGAATTCGTTTCTTTCATTCCGTAATAAAGCGAAACTGTATATGGATCCGAATCAGCATCACCGCTTATCCATTCAATTTTGAACTGGTCGCGAATAGTTTTCCCGGAATCAGAAGGCGTTTCAAATTTAAGCTGAGGCGCCGCTTTGCCTTCATTATTGATAACAATATAATTTGGGGATATAAACTCACCATACTCAGTCTTGTTATAACACACTACTTTTATCTTGTAAAATATTCCATCCGGAAAGCTCGATGTTTCAAAAAGGAATGTTCCGAAATTACCCTTGCTTGATTTATAATAATTAAAACTAACTCCATCTGTAGATATTAACATATCCGTAATAAGATCTTGAGAGGGATAATTTGATGCCGACCAATCTATTCCGACAGTTCCTTGCAAAACATTTAAAGTGGAGACGTTTTGAATAGTTACCGGTATTTTTCTAAAACCTTCCTCTGAAAATTTACTTTTATAATATGCAGCGGCAGAGGCTTTGTTCAATGCCAAATCGTTTATACTTTCTCCAAAAATAAAAGCAGTAACAAATTTCTTCTGCTCGCCTTTGTTAAACTCGAACAAACCAGTACCTAATATTGAGTGAATATTTGAGTTGTTAAGTGAAGTATCCTTCACCGAATGGGATACTCTATTCCAAACCGCTTCATCATTTTTAATCCACAGAGTATTCGATCCCTTGTTAGATAATCGCTCAATCGCAATACTGCCTAATCCAACTTCATTACCGCTATTGTTAGTTGGGGTTTCAAGAAAAGCAGTTCCGAAATAACCGGTTTTCCAATTACCCGGTTGAGCACTTGCATCTCTATCATAAAAGTAAAAGAGTTCATCGGTATCTGAGTAGCTCCCACTGTCATCACTCCCATCAGATAATCCACCTACGCCGGAATCTATAAAAAGTCCGAAAAAAGCTTTTGAATAGTTGAAATCGGAAATATTATATACATCATAAATCATATATAGAACATCATCTACTTGAGGTGAGGATGACGCAATTCTTCTTGCCTCAATACGAAGACCAAGACCGCCTCTTTTGGTATCGGAAGGAATTGGGAAAAATGAATATGGTGCTTTGGTAAATTCAAAATCCTGTGAATCATCCATTACAAAAAAGGTTTCAAAGTCGCCGGTTGAGTGGCTGTTATTGTTAATTCCAAACCATTTACCGTTTAGAGAATCATTAATACCCTTAAGGGCAGAAGGCCAACTTACAGGCCACGTATCGGGCAAATTATTTATTGCTGGCGAAGAAGAATTTGGGTTGGCATAACCGGGCAATGGTTCCAAAACCCAAAGTTCACCGGTAAACGGATTAAAGTCAACTTCCTCTCTATATGAGCCTTCAACCGAATGAATAACTTGCAAATTTCCGGGCGCTGTAAATTCGGCACCCAAAAGCAATGCCGAGCCGTCAAGGTAACAATATCCGCTGCCTTTGGGCCATTCGCCGGAAGGGCGGTCAGACCAAGTTCCAACTTGTCCATCATTAAAGAATATTGTGCGTATTTGGTTACCATCCGCTATACCTCTTTTTCTTGAAGTTTGATTACCGTAATTGTCGGCCCGGTATTTTGCTATTTGATCTGAGATTTGTGCAATCGATGAAGAGTGTAAGAGAGCTAATAGTATGAACAATACTATAAATGGGTTCTTTTTCATTAAGTGTTTCCCCGTCATTAATTTTCAAAACAAAATAAATTTTTGCAAAAGTAAAAACAATAAATACTAATCCCAATTATTTTCTATTTATTTTTGCACATCAAATTAACATATATGAATAATTATAAACTAACAATTCAATACGACGGAACGAATTACGCCGGCTGGCAAAAGCAGATCGGCGTTCCAACTGTTCAAGAAATTATCAACAATGCTTTAGATAAAATTCTGAAAGAAAAAGTAAATTTGATTGGTTCCGGCAGAACAGATGCGGGCGTGCATGCTTGGGGACAAGTAGCAAATTTTAGAGCTGAGAAAGAATTAAATCTGTTTCAGTTTCAGTATTCGCTTAACTCTATTTTGCCGGATGATATTTCGGTTCGGGCTTCGGAAAAAGTGGAAGAAGATTTTCATGCTAGGTTTGATGCAAGGAAGCGTTCCTATATTTATTTGTTTTCGAGAACCAAATCGCCGTTCTATCAGAAGTATGCGCTTCATAACCACATTATTTTTGATTATGACTTCGATCTTCTGAATAGAATTAGCAATGTTCTGCTCGGCGAGCACGATTTTACTTCTCTCTCTCGGCGGAATTCAGATGTGGAGAATAAAGTATGCAATGTTTACGAAATACATTGGCGGCGCGGAAAGGATTTGGCTATGTTTTATATTACTGCAGATAGATTTTTGCGCGGAATGGTTCGTGCTACAGTTGGAACAATCTTGGAAACTGTAAAGGAAAACAGAGATGAAAATTTCTTATTAAATTTGCTGGCAAAACAAAACAGAGAAGAAGCCGGAGAGAGTTTACCGGCAAAGGGTTTATTTCTATATAAAGTGAGGTACTAATGATTGACTTATCAAATAAAGTCACAATTGTAACCGGGGGCTCGCGCGGAATAGGCGCAGCTTGCGTTAAGATGTTTGCAAAAGCCGGTTCAAAAGTTGCATTTACTTATAAAAGCAACAAACAAGAAGCGGATAAACTTGAAAAAGATTTTTCCGGCTTGGTTAAAGGCTATCAAGTAGATATGGAATCGGAAAAGGAAATTGCTGCAATGGTTGAAGCAACTGAAAAAGAATTTGGCAGAGTCGATATTCTTGTTCACAATGCCGGAATTTGGAATGACGGAACTCTTGAAACTACAA
>CAZEDR010000230.1:0-2095 GCA_964510975.1 uncultured Melioribacter sp.
TTGGAAGGGAAGTAACTACACTAGTTAACAAGGAACAAACAGCCGGGAAGTATGAAGTAGTCTTCTCATCTATAAAATTAAATCTTGCAAGCGGTGTTTATATATACAGAATAACAGCAGATAGTTATACCAATATTAGAAAGATGCTGTTAATGAAATAAAATTAATACTACTATTAACAAGCTTATGGAGAAATGTATATGAAAATACGGGTATTTGTTCTCTTCATACTTTTTAGTGCGGTTATTGGTTTTAGCTACACTACAATTCTTGCGCAAGATTTTCGCAAAGTCAGTGGCGTTACAACATCATCTCCAATTGTTGGTGTTGATAAAATGAGGGATGGGCGTATAGTTTTTGGTTGTGAAAATGGAGACGTTTTTGTTGCAAAGGATAATAACAATAAAGAATTTGAAAAATGGCACTCGCTCGGAGAGAAAATTAAGGACATAACCGTTCATGCGCTCAATGACTCGCTGATTGTTGAGGAAATTATTGCTATAGCAGAAAATGGGAAAATGTTTAGAATATACCGTCCAGATCAAAAAGTTGCAATAGTACTCCTGGGTGTGGACCCCAACGCTATACATTCCGTTCCCGGTAAAACTAATCCTCAAGGATCAGTCTATGTTGTAGGCAATAATTCGAAAGTTTTAGTTAGTAAAGATGGCTGTAATACGTTTCAAGAACAGACTACTCCTTATAAGCTCGATCATTTTTATAGTGTATTTTTTCACGATGAATCACGGGGATGGATTGCCGGGACTAAAGGGATAATATATAAAACATACAATGGGGGCACCACATGGAACTATGTTGAAGGCGATCATTCCAATCCGAATTATAATAGCATTGCTTTTCCTAATTATGCAAAAGGTTATGTTGTTGGTTCCGGAGGGTTTATTGGTTACACTTCCAATGAAGGTGCCACTTGGGCTAAACAGAATTCTTCTATATTGGATAATCTAAATGGTTTGACTTTTGGTGGCAAAGATTCTGACTATGTTCGTCCACCCTACGCAGTTGGTGATAATGGAACTGTTCTAACAGATCAAAACAGTGATGGAAATTGGGAGAAACTAAATATTGGAACAAGTTCTAAACTTTATGATGCAACGACTGATAAAAAAGGATATGTATGGATAACCGGGGAAAATGGAGAGGTATTCACTAACAGTCCCAAAACCGCTCCGCAAGCTCCTATAAATTTTGCTGCCGCTCCGGATACGGATGCAGTTCATTTATCATGGGAAGACCAATCATGCGATGAAACCGGTTTTCGTGTTGAAAGGAAAACAGACTTATCTACATATTCCCAAATTGCGGTACCCGGTCCAAATGTTGAAAAATATGAAGATAAAAGCATAGAAGATGGAGTGAAGTATAGTTATCGCGTTTGCTCTTATAATAGCGCAGGAAATTCCCAATATTCTAACGAAGCTTCTGTTGTTACACCAATTAAGACTCCTATACTTACCAGTGTCAAGAAAACAAATGATAATAAAATTCAGATAGATTGGAAGGACAATTCTAAGAACGAAACTAATTATGTAATTAACAGAAAAGAGGGAAGCGGTTCTTACACTAAATTGGTTGAATTGCCCTCTAATTCCACTACTTATAATGACGGACTTTTATCTTCCGGATTGTCCTATTACTATAAAATTATGTGCTACAATCTCATATATCAATCAAATTATTCTAATGAGCTGGGGCTTTTGTTTACCGGCATTCAAGACCGTGAAATTTTACCTAAAGAATTTGCACTGTATCAGAATTACCCAAACCCATTCAACCCGGAAACTATAATTAGCTATGATCTGCCTAAAACTGAACACGTAATTCTAAAAGTATATGACTTACTTGGAGGGGAAGTAATGACGCTGGTTAACAAAGAACAAACAGCTGGCAGATACGAGGTTAAGTTTTCTGCAAAGAAGAACAACTTAGCCAGTGGTGTTTATATTTTACGAATGGCTGCGGGTGAATTCACTTTTGTGAGGAAAATGATTTTATCTAAGTAACGGAAGTAACACATAGTAATATCTAAATTTTTCCGCACAGTTTCATCGGGAAGCCGAACCGTTTCGATGGA
>CAZEDR010000230.1:2105-5693 GCA_964510975.1 uncultured Melioribacter sp.
CCCGCTTACATATGAATAACTCCCGGAATATTCCGATGCCTCAGATTGTTTATTATTTTTATTATAATTTCACGTAGTTAAATATTTGCAGAAGCATAGTTAATCTTAATAGAGTCTTAAACTGTACCATTGTTAGTGAACCCAAAAAAGAAGACAACATGAAAACAATAGGAATAATAGGGGGCATCGCTCCGGAATCAACAATAGTTTACTATAAGGAGATTGTGCAATCTTTTCTCGCTCTTAATAAAGAGAATAACTATCCGCAAATTATTATCAACAGTATTAACATGAAAGAAATGTTGGACTATCTTGCATCGAATGATTTGGATGGATTAACACAATTCCTTTTAGCCGAAATAGATAAATTAGAAAAAGCCGGCGCTGATTTCGGGTTGTTAGCTTCCAATACTCCTCATATTGTTTTCGATAGGTTAAAGAAAGGTTCGAAAACACCTTTACTAAGCATAGTAGAACTAGCTTGCAGAAAAGCCGAAGCAATGAAATTGAAAAGGGTGGGTTTATTTGGTACTAAATTCACAATGAAAAATACTTTTTATAAAGAGGTGTTCTCTCTCAAAGATATTTTTATTATAACTCCGGATGATGAATCGCAAGAGTTTATTCATCGCATTTATTTTGATGAATTAGTTAAGGGCGTTTTCAAAGATGATACGAAAAGCAGCCTGTTAAAAATAATTGCTAAAATGAAAGCGGTTGATAACATTGACGGATTAGTTTTAGGTGGTACAGAGCTGCCTCTTATTCTAAAAGCAAATGATGGAGATATTCCTTTTTTAGATACAACAAAAATTCATGTTGAGGGAATTATTGAATTTTTAATGAGTAACTGAAGTTACGCATAAGTTGGATTTCTTGAATTTCCCATAGCGAAATTGATGATTTAATTTTTTCGCGGCTCAATTTCATATATTTTCTTTTTGCCACCATATCGCAAACTTGCCCGCTACTAGAGAATGTACTTTAGTAATTGGGGACAGAAAGAAACAACTACTTGATGAAATAATCGAGGAGTATTTGTACCATTACACTCAACAAGCTATTTTTATAGCAACAGTATATAGTTTTTAGTAGGGAAGTGAATGAGGTCTTTAATTACCGCTTTTTTGTCTTTGATAATATTTCTTGGTTGTAATAAGAATACTTCCAACGAGAAAGTTACATCTGCGGACAGCACATCACTCAAACTATTAGCTGAATTTCAAATGGAAGTTCCGGAACCTTCCGGTCTTGTTTATAATTCAAAGACAAATTCGCTCTTTACAGTTTCCGATGGCAACTCCACTGTTTATGAAATCGATTTTACGGGTAAAATATTAAGCTTACTTAAAATTGATAACGTAGATTTGGAAGGAATTGCATTCTCCGGTAATTGCGATACAATGTATGTGGTGGATGAGGCTTATCAACTAGTTGCAAAATATTTATCCACCGGTAAAAAACTAAATTCCTTTCCTCTTCACGTTGCTACTAACAAAGATCATTCTCTGGAAGGCATCACACTTGACAACGAAAATAATTTGATGGTTGTTAACGAGAAACTGCCTTGTCTATTGCTCAAACTAAATGGCACACAAGAAATATCTAGAACAGAAATTGAGAGTGTAAAAGACTGTGCGGATATAACTTATGATAAAGAATTAGATTGTTTTTGGCTGATAAGCGATGAATCAAGGAAAATTGTAAGGCTTTCTAAATCTTGCGAAACGCTTTCTGAGCATTCGTTACCATTTAGAAAAGGTGAGGGGATTGCAATCGTGAAAGACAAAATCTACATTGTTAATGACGATGAAAGTAAACTTTACGTTTTCCAAAAGCCATAACTTTGTTAAAATAGCCGCACTTCCAGTGAATGAGGCTAGTGAATAACAGTTTTACTTATCAAGATGAGGATTAATTACCACTTCAATTCTTCTGTTTTTAGCTTTGCCTTCTTCGCTTGAATTATTGGCAATTGGTTTTGTTCCACCTAAACCAACAACAGTTATTCTTGCAGCATCAGCGCCCATAGTTGACATCAAATACTGATAAACAGAATTAGAGCGATTCTGCGAAAGCTCAATATTCTTTTGATAGTCGCCAACTCCATCAGTATGTCCTTCAATCACAACAGTACCATTGGGAAAAGTCTGAATTGCTTTCTGAATTTTGTTAAGCAAACTAAAGTATTGAGGTTCCAGCGTTGCTTTATTCGTTGGAAAGTTCAGATTCACTAATCTAATTGTGAGCAAATCTCCACTCTTAATTACTTCTGCTTCGGAAGGGAGAAACATTGTAGAAATATTTTCAATCAGTTTTAGGTTTTTCTCTGTCGTTTCAGAAACCGTTTTGAATTTCACATTCTCATGTTCCATTAAAGCAAGCTTAGCTTGTGTCTCCTCAGCTGCTTTTGCCAAATTCTCGTTTGCTTTTTTAGCTCCTTCCAAGTCTTGAGTTAATTTTTGATTTTCACTTTTTGAACTTGCCAATTCAGTCTTTGCTTCATCCAACGATTTTTTAAGTAACACAATTTCAGCTTTTAGATTCTGTGCCTCTTTTTGCGAATCAGCCAATTTTGTTCTTATAACATTTATACTTTGTAAAATATTGGAAGTAACATTTTGATTATCCGTATCGAACGCGGGAAAGAGTTTTAGATCTGTAGCAATTTTAGCAATTGGTTCTTCCCACAGAAGTTGTAAATCCTCCCAAGTTTTATCTTCATCTTGCATTTTAGTAAACACGCCTTGCATGTAAATACCGTGGTTGATTTCATAAAATGCAGAGTTCAACACTTTTTTGGCAGCAAGCGTATCATACCGGTTTGTAGTAAGTACATTTTCAGCATCTGCAATATATTGTTTAATCTTGGCTACAGTTTTTGGTGTAAACTTTTCCAACTTCCCATCTTCGGCTTTAGCAAAAGCGGCTTTAACGTTAAGCAAGTACTGATCTTTAATTGCAACAAGTTCTGCATCTTTGTAAAGTTTTTCAGAAAGATTACTATACTTTATTACACCCTCGGTATCTTTATCCTCAAATTCCTCATATGCTGAAACAAAATTATCTTCTGCTTCTTTCCAAATTTTAAGAGTACTTTCGCTCAATCCGTGAATCAACACAAGTTCACGGGTTTTCATCAAAGAAGTGAAATTTGAGCTTTTACTTTTTGCGGATTCTATTGTTTTCTTATAAAGCTCAATCGCCTGGTTCAAATTCTCAATGGCTTTTTCCGGCTTTTTATTCTCTTTAATAAGTTCATCTGCATCTGCCAATAATTCTTCCGCTTTTTTGAAATCTGATTCGGCAAATACACTTCCACCGGTTGTTAATGACTTTGAAGAGAGGTTTTTCGCTTCTTTTTGCAATGATTCGATAGATGTTTGTGATAAGACTTTTACCGTGTTGACCAGAAAAAGAAGTACAAAAAGTAGTTTTACTATAATGGACAATTTCATGTTTCCTCCGGATGAATTACAAATAATTATTTGAATTCTCTCTGTATTCAACGTAACCAAACTTTTCTAAAACTACAATAAATAAAATTTTGAAGGGAATACTGTGTTATAACTCTTTAAGAATGTCAGT
>CAZEDR010000231.1:0-5660 GCA_964510975.1 uncultured Melioribacter sp.
GAACATTTTTTCTTCCAACTAAGCCTCCGTAAAAGAAAGCCAAACCGGGTGTCATCAGCATAACTAAACTGGCGGCTATCAACATAAAGCCTGTACTGCCGGTATCGATCATTTGTTACCTCAGATTTATTTTTGAAAAAGAGCCAATAGGCGATTGTAAACTTGATAAATATTGATGAGTTCTTATAGCTTTATGCTATAAACGCGACAAATTTGTCTTAAGTGATTTGCATGAGGAATATTAACGCGATAAGTTTTATCTGTGATTTAGATAAAGTATGTCTTTATTACACATAAATAAACCGGCATTTACCGAGAATCTTTTTGAAAAAGATTTTAGTTATTCAAAATAATAATGGGGATTTGCACGACATTGATTCATTGCTTCCCAAAGAAGAGTTCGAAATTTATTATTCTCAAAATTTGAAAGACGGCTTAGAAATTGCCATCCGGTATTTGCCAAATTTAATTGTGTTCTACTTGGATAAAGAGAATAACGGCATAAAGGTATTAACAAAAATTTCAAATGATGAACGGACTTCTTTAATTCCGCTAATAGTTATTTCCATGAAATACGCAGTGGAAGAACAGAGAAAGGTGATGGAGCTGGGTGTGGATGATTATATTCCGGCAGAGCTTGTTGGATCATCTCTAGTTAATTCAATTAATAAAAGGATAGAAAAGCTCAGCAAGTTGAAAGCAGCAATAAACAACCGTCTTAACTCTTTTGAAGAGGAGTCAATAAAACCCAAAAGAGACGACCACATACTGGTCAAAATAGGAAACAAACTAAAACTTATTAAGTTCACCGATATTGTTTGCATTACTGCTTTGAAAGAATACAGTAAGCTAACCACGAAGGATAATTGCAAAATTGTCGTTAGAAAATCCCTAAAGAATTGGCTCGCCGTATTACCTGCAAATTCCTATTTGCAAATACACCGGGCTACAATTATTAATTTGGAATATATCGACAAAATAGTGCGTGCTAATGAACGTACTTATACTGTCTATCTCAAACACATTGCCGAATCATTTGATTTTAGTCATCGGTATGCAAATATAATGCGCCATACATTTCCCTCGTAGTAATTCGAAAATTTCCCAAAAGAACCCTTTCGGTTTTGAAATCAAATGCGTTATTTTTCAAAGAAGAACAGAGTGACTAACATGAAAAATATTCAGAGTATATTTTTTCTAATGTTATTGTTTGCCGTATGTTACAATGCGCAAACAGAAACAACCAATTCGTTTAAGATAAGGGGAATGCTTCCTTGGCATAATTTCTTATCCGGTCCAACCGCATGGAATTTGGAAGATTACAAAAACTATCTCGATGATTTACAGAAGCATGATATTAATTTTATAGGCTTTCATAATTATACCGGCGGAGGACAAAGATATGCACCGTATGTTGAGCCAATAATCAAAATAAAGTATAAGAATATTTTGCCGGAAGCATATCTGGATAATTCGCTAACATCCCGTTGGGGTTATACTCCAATGAAAATTGCTAACTTTGCGTTTAACTCTTCAACTAAATTTCAAGACAAAAACATTAGCGGGGCATTTGGGGCGGAGTGTTCAATAGAATCTAATTCTAAAGAAGAGCATTACCAAAAAACACAGCGGCTAATGCAAGATGTTGTTGAGCTCGCTCATCAGCGCGGAATTCAAGTTGCAATTGGTTTTGAGTTCGGTGTTCATCCGCCGGAATATTTTTCATTATACAACGATCCCGATTTTTATTGGTCGGGTGAAGCCAACATGATTCCAAACCCGGCAAATTATCAATCGATTGAAATTTTGTATGCAACGCTCAATAATATTTTAGAAACATATCCATCGGTAGATTACATTTGGCTCTGGTTAAACGAGCATTCGTTTATGGGTGTTAATCTTAAGAATGCATTAAACGCGCCGAGCTTCAAAAATATATACGATAAAAACCAGCACTTGTTTACTGAAACAACGGATGATGAATCTGCGCGCTTCATTGGTGTGTGGTCTTTGGAATACATAAAGCTGGCACATGAATTCTTGATTAAGAAAAAAAGCAACGCTAAGATTATTGTAGGAGGCTGGGGCGGCGGAAATCAACTGCCTGCTATTATGCTGGGTTTAGATAGAGGATTGCCCAAGGATATAATTTTTTCGCTGCTAAATCCGGATTTAGGAAAAAGTAACCCGCCGCAATTTTTAGCAGACATAGCAAAAAACCGAAATGTAATTTCTATTCCATGGCTAGAGGGAGATAACCAACTATGGCAGTTGCAGCCAAGAGTTGACTTGCTGCAAACGCAAGTTAAGCTTGCTAAGCAAATGAATATGATGGGCGTTGCTGCAATCCATTGGCGTACCGAGGAAACAAAAATAAACTTTGAAACTTTTGTAAATGCCGCGAAAAACCCGGGCGACACTACAAGCGTTAAAAATATTTACCAAAAATACATTGCTGAAACTTGTGGAAATGAAGCAGCGCAAATTCTTGCGGAAGAGTTTGCAAAATATGATCTGGAAAAGTGGTATCCCGGAGACACGCATGAATATTTTGCTTACACTCCGGAGTGGGGAAGAATGCAAATTCAAGATGAAGCGAAATTTCAAGGGCTGTTAACTAAGATAGAAGAAGCAATTGCAAAAACTACAGCGCACTCCTACAAGGAAAACTTGAACTGGTGGAAAGCGAAAATAAAATTTATGCTGCTCTTGAATGAAGTTGGAAGAAGGCTGGAACCAGCATATAAATTGCGCAGCGAATATCTTGTCTCCAAAACAAAAATTGATGAAGAAAGATTGGCAACCGCAAAAACCGTATTTCTTTCTGCACCAATCAAAGAATTGTTCGATGCGTTTTCCTCTTCGGTAAGATCGAAAGGTGAGTTGGGAGAACTTAGTTCTATCAATCAAAAATTATGGAGAGAGTATTTGGAATTGCAAAAGTTTTTAGATGAACATACTCTTTGATCTAAAATGCTTAATTTGTAATTGGAAGTCCAATTAAACTAGAAGATGAGGCTGTCTCAAAAGTAAAGTTTTATCTAATAATAGCCCGCGGATCCACGCAAAAAAACTGCGGGGCAGGTAACGCAGATTTAACTGATACTTCGATAAACTCAGTACAGGTTTTCGCAGATTATACTATTGAATATTTACTTTTTAGACAACCTCGAGAGTAATCAAATTTCTAAAAGGGGAATGTGATAATGAAAACAAGAATTCTTTTTTTACTGCTTGCGGCAACAATTTTTGTGGCTTGTTCTAAAGATGAAGACAATTCAAATCCCGTAGTTGCCGATCCGGCGTATGTTGGCACTTACGAAGGAACAACATCTCAAAGCAAAGAAGTTAGTTTTATTGTTAGCAATGTTGATGGTAAAGCTTATGTAACCAAATATTCAATTACGTACACATACCTATTTGGTACATCTACAGCCACGGCTACAAAATCGCAAACGAATACGCAAGGTATAGTACAAGTAAATGGTAATGGTTTTGCTATTTCGCTAAGCTCGGATGCAAATGACAAAATAACTTGTGCTTTTACAAGTGCAACAAATTTAACGGGCACCTTTAGCATTGATACCGGATTAACCAGCAGCGGTGCTAAGGCTTATGGTACGGGGACGTTTTCGATTACAAAAAAATGACAGCGTAAAGCTGTCATTTTTAGAATAATAGTTTACTGAGTAATTAGGATATGAATTTCTCGATAGAGACAAGCGCTTCATCAATTTTAGCAATATCTTTTCCACCGGCAGTTGCAAGATGGGGGCGACCGCCGCCGCTTCCGCCAACAATTTGCGCAACTTGCTTAACAATATTTCCGGCTAGAATCTTTTTCTCTTTAATCAAATCATCAGAAACAACAGCTACAATTCCAACTTTGCCTTCAATTTCAGAAATCATAACACCGACACCGCTTTTCATTTTCTCGCGAAGTTCATCACCCATGGATTTTAACTCATCCATATTGGAAGCAGAAACCTTTCCTTTGAATATTTTAATGCCGTTAACTTCAACCGGCGAGGAAACGATTGAATCAATTCCGCCTAGCTTTTCTTTTAATTGAAGCGCAGCGATTTCTTTTTCCAGTTTCTTTTTTTCTTCGTGTAGTTCATTTATTTTCTTTTCATCATTCTCAATTCTAAATTCTAAATTCTCAATTAGCTTCTCAACGCCCGCTCCCGTTACAGCTTCAATTCTTCGCACACCGCTTGCAATAGAAGACTCGCTTACAATTTTGAACAAACCGATTTCCGAGCTGTTTTTAACGTGCGTTCCGCCGCAAAATTCCATTGTGTAATCGCCGAACTGAACCACATTAACTTTATCGCCATATTTATCGCCAAAGAACATTAGCGCACCCATTTTCTTTGCTTCTTCGAACGGTGTATCGCGATGATGTGAAAGAGGCAAGTTCTCGCGCAGTTTTTCATTTACCAAAGATTCAATCGCATCAAGCTCGGCTTCTTTCACTTTTTCAAAGTGGCTGAAATCGAAGCGCAGTCTCTCCGGTTCTACAAGTGAACCCGACTGCTGAACATGCTGACCGAGAATTTCTCTGAGCGCTTTATGTAAAAAGTGTGTAGCCGAGTGATTGCGCATAATATCTGCGCGGCGTTTTCCATCAACAATTGCAGTTACTTCATCACCAACTTTTAGGTTAGCCACTTCATCAATAATGTGAACAATCATTCCGTTTACTTTTTGTAGCGCATCAACTTTGAATTTTGAGCCGGTGAATTCAATCCAGCCATGATCATCAACCTGTCCGCCGCTCTCTGCATAGAAAGGTGTCTTATCAAGTATAATAAATGTGTTGGTTTCAGTTTTCTTTACACCAACAATTTTTGCTTTGGAAACTAATTCAGTGTAGCCGGTAAAAACTGTTGGCTCGCTTGACGCAATTTCAAAACCATCTAAGCTATCAACAACTGCGTGAGCAGAAGAAATTTTGTCTTTAGTCGATTTGCGAGCTCGGTCTTTCTGTTCATTCATCAATTCGTTGAAACGTACTTCATCAATTTCAAATCCATGCTCGCGAGCCATTACAGCGGTTAAATCAACTGGAAAACCAAATGTATCGTACAGCTTAAAAACATCTTCACCCGGAACAATTTTTTCCTTTTTGGCGGATAGCTTTTTCACAAGAGCGTCAAACAACTCAATCCCTCTATCAAGAGTAGCGTTGAAACTTTCTTCTTCAGCTTTGATAATTTTTTCAATCTGCGCTTGGTTTGTTTTCACTTCGGGAAAAACGTGTGAGAAGTTTTCTACAACTACAGAAACAAGTTTATAAAGGAATGGTTCTTTCAAATTAATTTTTCTTCCGTAGCGCGCGGCTCTTCTTAGCAAACGGCGTAGAACATAACCGCGTCCTTCGTTGCCCGGTGTTGCGCCATCGCCAATTGCAAAAGATAATGTGCGGATATGATCTGCAATTACACGCATCGAAACGTTGCTTTGTCCAACCGAAGAATTATCGTCTGCGGCAAGAGAAAGATCATATTCGATTCCGGAAAGCTTTGCAACCGCATTAATAACCGGAGTGAAAACATCTGTATCGTAATTTGATTTTTTGTTCTGCAAAACTGCGCACACGCGCTCAAAGCCCATTCCGGTATCAACATGTTTTGCCGGAAGTTCGTGCAGCGTTC
>CAZEDR010000232.1:0-5563 GCA_964510975.1 uncultured Melioribacter sp.
ATAATCTGCCGCCAAATTCAGCAGCGTAACCACCTTTGTAGAATTCTAAATTATTTACAATATCCGGATCAATCACACCAAATAATCCAAGTGCGTGAAATGGATTGTAAACAGTAACCCCATCTACAAGTACCAAGTTCTGATTGCTCGCTCCGCCTCTAACATAATACTTTGCAGAAACATCTCCGGTAGATTGCACACCCGGCAGATACTGAATGCTTCGGAACACATCAGTCTCAACACCTTTAGGCATCAATTCCAGTTCTCGCGCTGCAATTCTTTGAACGCTAACTTTCGTCTCGTTCTTAAATTCGTAACGCTCCCCAACCTTTTCAATTGTCTGAAATTGAATCCCTTTTGTAGAAAGAGAAATGTTGTAGTGGGAAAGTTTATCCTTAGAAACGCGGACGCTAATTACTTTGCTTTGATACCCTACATAAGAAACAATTAGAGTATAAGTTTTATTGGCTGGAACCGAGGGGATAATAAAGTACCCGCGGGTATCTGTGTTTGCACCCTTATTCAACTCTTTAATGTAAGCACTTGCGTAAACCAGAACTTCCGAGGAAAGTGAATCTGTAACCAATCCGCGTAATGTACCGGTATCTTGGGAAAAAGAAGGATACGCACTTATTAGAAAAAGGAAGAAGAGAGAAACAGTAATAATTTTGCGCAAAGGTATTTCCTAATATTTTTGAGAACTGTGATGTAATCTAATTTTTTCTATTCCAAATTTAAGTGCATTTTTTATGGCATCAAAAAATCATTCTTCCAAAGTCGAAATGTTTCCCGGATCTTGTCCAAGTGCTCTTGCCTTAAGTACTCTTCTCATAATTTTTCCCGATCTTGTTTTCGGCAACGACTCAACAATTTCGATGTGTTCGGGTTTAGCAATCGGTCCAACTTCATGACTAACATGCTGACGTAATTCTTCAACGAGCTGCGTACTTTTTGCTATTCCGGATTTCAGAATCACATATGCATAAATTGCATTGCCTTTTACTTCGTGCGGCAATCCAATAGCAGCAGCTTCTGCAACAGAGCTGTGGCTAACCAATGCGCTTTCAATTTCAGCAGTGCCTAATCTATAACCAGAAACTTTGATAACATCATCAACTCTTCCAATTATCCAGTAGTATCCATCTTCATCTCTTCTAACACTATCACCCGTTAAATATGCTCCGGGATATTTAGTCCAGTATTGTTCTATATAACGTTGCGGATCTTTCCAAACAGTTCTAATCATTGATGGCCAAGGAGTTTTGATAATTAAAAACCCTTCATCATTGGCTTTTACAGAAACTCCATTCTCATCAACTACATCCATTACAATTCCGGGGAATGGTTTTGTTCCGCTGCCCGGTTTTAATGGAACGCAAGGCATTGGAGTTATCATAAACATTCCGGTTTCTGTTTGCCACCATGTATCCATGATCGGGCATTTTTCTTTACCTACAACACGATGATACCACTTCCACGCTTCCGGATTGATTGGCTCTCCCACTGAGCCAAGTAATCTTAAAGAAGAAAGATCATGACGGTTCACCCAGGATTCTCCAAATCTCATTAATCCGCGTATTGCAGTTGGAGCTGTATAAAGAATATTTAGACCATACTTCTCTATCATAGACCACCAGCGGTTTGGATATGGAAAGTTTGGTGCGCCTTCATACATAAAAGATGTTGTTCCATTTAAGAATGGACCATATACAATATAACTATGACCGGTAATCCAACCCGGGTCAGCCGCACACCAATATCTATCTTCCTCTTGAATATCGAATACATATTTAAGCGAAATGTAAGTACCAACCATATAGCCGCCGTGCGTGTGAAGAATCGCTTTCGGTTTGCCCGTTGTTCCCGATGTATATAGAATGAAGAGAGGATCTTCAGCATCCATTTGTTCTAATGAACATTCACGCGATGCTTGCGGAAGATTCATCAATTCGTGATACCACATGTCGCGCCCGAATTCCATATTAACTTCAGCACCGGTTCTCTTTACAACAACACAATGCTCAACAGTACCGCACCGTTGAAGAGCTTCATCAGCTATCTGCTTAAGCGGAACAACTTTTCCGCGCTGGTAAGCACCATCTGAAACTATTAAGACTTTTGAATTACTGTCTTCAATTCTTTCCGCTAGAGATTCAACAGAAAAGCCACCATACACAACCGAGTGAATTGCGCCAATTCTAGCACAGGCTAACATAGCTATAGCAATTTCCGGAATTCTTCCCATGTAGATTGTTACTCTATCCCCTTTTTTAACTCCCAGACTTTTTAACACATTACCAAACTTGCAAGTCTCTCTGTGTAGAGCGAAGTAAGACATAGTTTTGCCCTCTCCGTTTTCTCCTTCCCAAATCAACGCAAGCTTATTTCTGCGGTAGGTTTTTGTGTGAATATCCAGACAATTGTAAGCAATGTTTGTTTTGCCGCCAACAAACCATTTGTAAAAGGGTTTTTCAGAATCATCTAGAACTTTATCCCACTTCTGAAACCAATGAAGCTCCTCTGCTTTTTCCGCCCAAAATGCTTCATTATTGCTAAGTGCAAATTCATTTAGTTTATCCCAATCTTTTATATGTGCTTTTTCCAAAACTTCTTTTGATGGAAAGTAAACTTCTCCGGAAAGATTTGTGTTATTCATTTTGTGCCTCATTGCGTAGTGATAATGTGGTTTATTTAATTTTAATTTAAGAGTTGCAGTCCGTAAAATCAATTTATTAAATTTGCGAACAAGAATCCCGATATAAAAATTTGATCATGAAAAGCGGTTTCAAGAAAATACTATCCATATTACTCCTAGCAACTTATTTTGTTTTGCTTGCGATTCCTGTGTTGCATTTTCACCCGGTAAACCTCAATTCAAGACAAGAATTATTGGATTCTAATAGCCAAACCGCAACGGCTGCAGATCCATTTCAAAATTCAAACTCCGAATGTTCAGTAACACAATTAGCTTCGATTACTTATTTGAATGATTTTTTCTCACCTCATTCAGAGAGAGTTTTTACAAGCGAGATTACACTCAAATTCTTATATGATTCAACAAAATCCCTTCAAATAATATTTGATTCCAACGGACTAAGAGCCCCGCCCGCTATTTCATAACCATCATTTTATTAATCATTTTATAAAAGGAATTGTTATGAAAGCAAAAACATTTTTGTTTCTCTTTGTATTTTCATTTGTGAACATATATTCACAAAATTATACTCTTAACGGAAAAATTATTCACAAAGACGATGATAGCCCTCTGCTCGGTGTTAATGTAATAATTGATCAACTCAAACTTGGAACACAAACTAATATAAATGGAGAGTTTGAGTTTAAGAACATCTCGGCGGGTAACTATAAACTTAACATCACTTATATTGGACATAAGACCGTCACTAAATCAGTTACAGTACCGCTAACAGAAGAATTGATAATTCCGCTGGAAGAAGGCACCGTTGATATGCATGAAATTGTTGTAACCGGAAACCCTCTTTTTTCTGATCCCAAGGACATGTCCCAGAGTATTGTAACTATTGCCAATTTGGAATTGCAAACCAGAGCCAACAATAACATTGGGCAAATTCTAAACAATCAACCCGGAATCTCAATGCGCTCCAACGGGACAGCTGCTGCCCGCCCTGTAATTCGAGGTTTCAGCAATAATAGAATTTTGATTCTTGAAAATGGTTTACGTACCGGAGATTTATCAAATTCTTCTGATGATCACGCAGTTTCATCCGATGGCTCCGCGCCGGAAAAAATTGAAGTTCTACGCGGACCGGCAAGTTTGTTGTATGGAAGCAACGCGATGGGAGGAGTAATCAATATTATTACAGAAGCTATTCCAAATTACATTTCCAACAAACTTAACGGCGAAGTTGCTCTGGGATATTCATCCAATGACAGAGAATACTTAGGCAGCACAGATATTCATTATGGTAAAAACAAGTTCGGATTTCACTTGAATTATTTCAATCGCAAAGGTGATGAATATTCCGATGGAAACGGGACAAATGTTTTTAACTCGGATCAGAAATCTCACGGCTATCAATTAGGAACTTCATTCTTTCCTTCGTTCGGAATGATAGGGGTAAGTATGAGCGATTATTCAAATAAATATGGCATTCCATCACTAAGTGAATTAGCTAGCAATCCGGACGAAGAAGGTCCAATAATGATCGACATGACTAAACGTGATTATCGAGTTTTAATCGAGAGCTCGAAGATGAATTCATTCATAACCAATCTAAGTTTTAAAGGCGGATTTCACAATTATAAACACCAAGAGATTGCAAGAACCACGGGTGAAGTTGGAACAGCATTTGGGCTTGAATCTTACAGCGGAGATTTATCTTTCAAGCATGCAATTATAGATTCTTTATTTCAAGGAGTATTTGGCTTTTGGGGAATGCAGCAAAAGTATTCAGTTAATGGAGAAGAAGCATTTACTCCTAACGCAAATTATTTTTCTATTGCCGGGTATCTTTTCGAGCAAGTGAAAATGAATAATCTGAATCTACAATTTGGAACTCGCTTTGAATCGAACAAAATTGAAATACCGGAAGCAGAAATTTCCGACACATTCTTCCCATCAGAAAACAAAAATTTCAATTCATTCAGCGGCTCAATTGGATTAGTTTATAAAATCACAGACAACACTTCGATCTTTGCGAACCTAGCAAATGCTTATCGTTCACCGACTATTGAAGAACTATCTTCCTATGCTATACATGGCGCTACCGGGACATTTGATATTGGCAGTAGCGATTTGAAAAACGAAAACAATATTGGCTTCGATCTTGGACTAAGAGTAAGAATGCCTTATCACTCTGTGGAATTTAGCTCTTACATTAATTCGGTTGATAATTATATCTATCGTAAACCAACCGGCATGTTTTACGATTCTCAAAATAAAACGGATAAATTCAATCTCAACTCCGGCTTTCCGGTTTTTAAATACACGCAAGGCAACGCATTGCTATACGGATTTGAAGTCAAAGCTATTTATGAAGAAAGTAGTGTCTATTCGACGGTTGTGATCATGGATTATGTGCGCGGTCTTGAACGTGGAACGAACAACCATCTTCCGCAAATGCCGCCATTTCGATTTTCTATTGAACAAAAGTTAACTGCTGATGATTATTGGGCCGGAATAAATTGGAAATTAGCTTTAGCACAGAACGATGTTGCCGGCAATGAAACTCCAACCAAAGGCTATGGATTGTTGGATGCATATGTTGGTGTTAAATTATTTGTTGGAAAGTTTGTTAGTCTAGCTACATTGAAAATTGAGAACATTCTGGATCAGCCTTATAAGGAACATTTATCGGCAATTAAAGAATTTGCCTACATGCCGGGAAGAACAATTAGACTGACCTATAAATTTTTATTTTAACAAACGAGTTGTTATATTGGCGCAGTAATTTTGCAGCAAATTTGTTCTTAAAGTATTGAATAGCTGAAAAAATTTAGCGCACGGAGGGTGGGTGAGTCCCCGCATAGATGCGGGGTAAAGGCTGCCATCGCCTTCGGCGAGGTCCCGCCAAAGGCGGGAAAA
>CAZEDR010000233.1:0-3743 GCA_964510975.1 uncultured Melioribacter sp.
TGCTTTGCGGTTCGTAGCGGGCTTAGCGAGATAAAAGATGGAACAAATGTTCCTTTCTAGAGCAAAATGTCTCTGGCTTGTCCAGTTTATGAATTAGGAATGAGTGTTAATTCCGTTATAGGATATTCCGCTTTAGCGGAATTTAGTTGAACAGCACAATCCATTTATAGTTATGCGGGTTGTGTAAAGTGTAAAAATAAAACAAGATTGAATTATGGAAACGATTCTATTAGAAATCAAAGAAGCAATGTTTATAGCGCTTAGAGCTATACAGGCTAATAAAATACGCTCGATCTTAACTATGCTCGGTATTGTAATAGGAGTTGCCTCCGTGGTATTGATGACTACCGCAATTAAAGGGATTGACAACTCTTTTCAGAAAGGGATGAGCGCTCTCGGTTCCGATGTGTTATATGTTGATAAATGGGCGTGGTTCACCAACACCGATTGGTGGAAAATGCGTAACCGCAGAAACATGACGATGGAAGATTATAACAAGTTTAAAGACCTGGTTAAACTTCCGGCTGCAACTGCGCCAACTACAACTACCCGGCAAGTGGTAAAATATCAAAACAAGAAAACCGATAACATTTTTATCAATGGATCAAATGCCGATTATGTAAAGACAACAAATTTCACCTTTGCACAAGGAAGATTTTATTCTGAAATAGAAAGCAACGGCTCGCGCTATGTTGCGGTTCTGGGAAGTGAAATCGCTAAAAGTCTTTTCCCGGTAGGCGATGCGTTGGATAAATCAATTAAGGTCGGCGGGCAGAACTTTAAAGTAGTTGGGGTGTTGGATGAGCAGGGAAGTTTTATCCTTGGTAGTTTTAATCCCGATAGACAAGTGTTTATTCCCATCGGAACAATTTTTAAGAATTTCATGTCCCAGTCATTCGGCTCCATCACTTTTAATGTAAAAGCTCCAAGCCCCACAATGGTTGAAGATACGAAAGACGAAGTTGAAAGCGTTATGCGCAAAGTGCGCGGATTAAGTTATGATGAGCCGAACGATTTCTCGATCAATCAGCAAGAAAGTTTAAAAGCTAACATCGACAGCATTGTTGGCGTTATTCAAATTGCCGGACTTTTTATAACAGGACTATCACTCTTTGTAGGCGCTATCGGCATTATGAATATTATGTTCGTCTCAGTAAAAGAACGGACAAAGGAAATCGGCGTGCGTAAAGCTATCGGCGCTAAAAGAAGAACTATTCTCGGGCAGTTCATTCTTGAGTCTTCATTCATTTGTTTAATCGGGGGTTTAATAGGGTTGTTGGTAGCGGTGTTGCTAAGTATGGCGGTAAATCAAGTGCTGCCAACCTCTATTCAATATGATTCAGTAATCCTGGCAATTACAATTTCTTTAATAACCGGTGTGGTTGCTGGTTTTGCCCCCGCCTATACGGCTGCCAAAATGGACCCTGTTGACGCTTTGAGGTATGAGTAAAATGAAAACATCTGAAATATTTATAATGTCCTTTCAATCCCTGCGCACAAATAAACTGCGCACATTTTTAACTGTGCTCGGTGTAGTTGTCGGTATCTTTTCGATTATCGTTATAATGACGATCATTAC
The DNA here is from genome assembly GCA_964510975.1 of uncultured Melioribacter sp. Lineage (GTDB taxonomy): Bacteria > Bacteroidota > Ignavibacteria > Ignavibacteriales > Melioribacteraceae > Stygiobacter. The sequence goes on from CAZEDR010000233.1 coordinate 1,580, forward strand.
CATGCTGCAAAACAGCATCGAAAGCGGTTTGGCTTCGCTTGCCAAAAATACTTTTCAGATACAAAAATATCCGGCTATCATGACCGGTGGTCCCGGTTCACGCGATAAATACAGAAACAGAAAAGACCTTACGCTTGACGAGTTCGACCAATTTAAAGAAAAGATGACCGAAGCCAAGTTTGTTGGTGCTGAACAATGGCAATTCGGTATTGTTGTGCAATATGGAAACACAAAGACCAATCCGAACATCCAGGTAGCCGGAATGACCGAAGAGGCGTTAGAGACAAATGAGATGATCGCTGAATACGGAAGACCGATAAATAAAACCGATGTGCAGTACACGAACAATGTTTGTCTGCTGGGGAAAGATATTGTAGATAAATTGTTCCTTAATATTGATCCCGTTGGTCAGATTGTTCGTGTTGCGGGAAGACCGTTAACCGTTATCGGAACCCTTGAACCTAAGCAAGCTTTGTTCGGGCAGAGCCAGGATAGCTATGTAATAATTCCTATTTCCACTTTCCAGGCGATGTACGGAAAAAGAAGCCGCAGCGTTAATATTACCGTGATGTCAAAAAGTCAAGAAGATTATAACCGCATTATTGAATCTTCAATCGGCTATATGCGAACCATAAGAAACGTTAAACCGGGCGAAGATAATAACTTTGATATTTTTAGTAACGAATCGTTGATGGGGCAGATAAACAACATTAATGAGCCGATCAAGCTCGGCGCGCTCGTAGTTTCATTAATTGCTTTGCTTGCCGCCGGTGTAGGTATTATGAATATTATGCTTGTTTCCGTTACGGAGAGAACGCGTGAGATAGGAATTCGTAAAGCTATTGGAGCGCGGAAAAGTTATATCCTTATACAATTTCTAACCGAAGCGGTAATCCTCTCTATCTTTGGGGGATTAGTAGGGATCATTATAGGTGTTGCGCTTGGTAATTTTGCCGGAAGCTTTCTTAATGCCCAGATGGCAATTCCCGTTGACTGGGTTATGATAGGAATTGCATTATGTGTATTTGTTGGAGTAGCGTTCGGAACATATCCCGCTTACAAAGCAGCTAACCTTGATCCGATAGAAGCGCTAAGGCACGAATAATCATCGGTCAGTAGACATGAGTCATTGGTAGTCAAATCTCCATTGTTTATTCATGTAGGTCGAAACTCCGTTTCGACCCACCCCCGCACACCAATTCCGAAGATAACGATACTAAACCATTACATGGTCGATTCGGAGAATCGACCTACTGATTGAAAATATGCTGAAAAGAAGTAGTTAACCCTCTCTGCTAAAACCGGTACCTAAACAAAAACTTGTTTTGTGGCATTGCACTTAGATGCAGACCTATCCGAAACTTGTTGGATGACACTGCACGAAGAAACAATGCTGCCTGAACCTTGTTGGATGGCACTGCACAAAGAAACAATGCTGCCTGACGTGTGTTAGATGGCACTGCAACAAGATACAACGCAATAAAACACCAGGATAGGGAGTCTAATAAAAAGAAAAGAAGAAGACGGAATGTTTAATGCGAGTCTGCAAGACATGAAACCCCAATACTCGCCGTTATTTGCCGTAAAAAAAGAGAAACCATAAGATTTTACTTGCAATTAATAACACTGCTAATTAATTTTACCCGGTTTTTAATATGAATTAACTATTTAAATAAAAATAATCCTTAACACTTTTACTTAAGGGAGATAAAATGAAAAAAATTATATTATTGTTATTGTTTGCTTTTCCATCATTTGCTCAAATAACGTGGATGGGTAGTGAATATACAACTCTTGGGGGAACCCAGTATTTGGGAGATGACATTTTGTTTGAAATTCAGTCATGGCCGAGTGCATCAGGTCAAGGAGCTCAAGTTTATATTGACTGGCAAAATGATGGTTATGGAGGTACGCTAAATGTAGATTATTTTAATCTGAATTTTATTACATGGGTTGGTGAAAACTCTAAGTGGAATGCTTATGCTAGAATGAGAGAAGTCGGTACTCATAATAGGAGATATTTGGGATGGCAATCATCGAAGTCGGATTATGTTTCAGGTAATTTTGGTACATTTACAGTTTCTGCACTAAATGATCCAGCTTCAGGGACATTCACTGCATATGATAATTCAATAGATTTAACTTGGACAAAAGATGGCCAAGG
>CAZEDR010000233.1:3753-5500 GCA_964510975.1 uncultured Melioribacter sp.
CAAGGACATAATGTTATGATTGTCAGAAAAACGGCAGCGCAAGTTTGGACGGAACCAACTCAAGGAACAGCTTATAGTGTTTCTAGTACTATTGGTGATGGTATTGTAGTCTATAATGGAAGTGCGACATCTTTTACGGATAATAGTTTATCAATGAATACTGATTATAATTATAAACTGTATTCTGAAAATAACGGTTATTATTCTTCCGGAGTTATTGCAAGTGCTACAACTACTCCAGTAGAGCTAACTTCATTCGCAGCTTCTATTAAAAACAAATCTGTAAACCTTGTTTGGCATACAGCTACGGAAGTAAATAATTATGGGTTTGAGGTTCAAAGAATTAGGAATGAGGAATTAGGAATTAGGAATTGGAATAAAGTAGGTTTTGTTAATGGCAGTGGTAACAGCAGTTCTCCAAAGGATTACAGCTATACCGATAAAACTGCTGCAAACGGCAAATACATTTACCGCTTAAAACAAATTGATAACGACGGGCAGTACGAATACAGCAAAGAAGTAGAAGTTGATCTTGGTAAACCAACAACCTTTGCATTAAACCAGAATTATCCAAACCCGTTTAACCCGTCAACGAGTATACAATATTCAGTTGTCGGTAGTCAGTATGTTAGTCTAAAAGTATTTAACGTTCTCGGTAAAGAAGTTGCCGTACTTGTAAACGAGAAACAAGAACCGGGCGCTTACACCGTTGATTTTTCAGCAGCCAACTTATCAGGCGGCGTATACTTCTACCGCTTGCAGGCAGGCGAGTTTGTACAGACGAAGAAGATGATCCTTTTAAAATAATTAGGAATTAGGAATTAGGAATTAGGAAGAAAATCCCTCAGCAATGAGGGATTTTTTTACTTTTGATTAATATAACATCTTTCTTAAATTGCACTAAAAATTGAGGAAAAGAATGATAGTAAAAGGGAAATACAGAAAATCAAAAATATATCTTTATGAAAGTGTTGACATAAAAGATAACACCGAAATAAAATTAAACATTCTCCAGGGGTTTGAGCTTGCAAAGTATTTTGGGATAATGAACAATGCTTATCAAGGCTCATCCGTGAGTTTTATAAATGAATTAAGAAAACAAAGAACTGTAAGATTAAGCAATGCTGCTAATTGATTCGGACATCCTAATAGATTTTATCAGAGGATATAAACCGGCTTACTCTTTTTTTGAAAAGAATAAAAGGATTGTTTTCATAAGTATTTTATCTAAATTTGAAATAATTGCAGGAGCAAAGGATCAAAATAAGATCATTAAACTTGAGGAATTCCTCTCAAATTTTTCAGTGCTTACTCTTTCAAATGAAATTATTGAATCAGCATATGAAATATTTAAGACCTCTTTTCTTACCAATAATATGTCAGCTAACGATGCTTTAATTGCCGCTACTTCGATATATTTTAAGTTCCCCTTAGTATCCCGAAACAAAAAACATTACAGTAAAATTGAGAAGTTAGAATTAATTGTTCCATATTAGTCAGCACGTAAGTATGAAGTTTACCCAACCGAAGTGGGGCAGGAGAGTTTGTGCAGATGAAGAAAATGATTTTGCTTAAGTAATTAGATAGTTAGTAAAAATATTCTGCTCTGGATGGCGAGAATATTTTTCGGACAAGTTTCTCGCAACGTTCGCAAAGAAAGCGCAACGTCCGCAAAGAAAAAATTCGTTGCGTGCTTTGCTTGTGCCGTGAAGTTAAAGAAATGCTCTTTAACATGCTGTAATAAAGA
>CAZEDR010000234.1:0-5499 GCA_964510975.1 uncultured Melioribacter sp.
TACAGCCGGCCATTTTTGGATTTGAAAAGTGTTCTGCCCTAATTGTGAAACACCTTTTTCAATACTTGTCTGAAGCATTTCTATAACTGTACTAATTACAATTATCGAAAATATACCGACCACAATTCCAAGTATTGTAAGTATAGAGCGTAATTTATTGGCGCGCAGAGACGACAGCGCAACTAAAATAACTTCGAAAATTCTCATTCGTACCTCAAGGCTTCAACCGGATCTAATTTTGCGGCAGTGTAGGCCGGCGCAAATCCGGAAAGAACTCCGGTTATAATTGATATTACAATAGCTAAAACAACAGCATCAACTTGTACTGATGTTGGGAGAAACTGGTTTACAATCAAACTTAGAATTGTGGCAATACCCAATCCAACCAGTCCGCCAAACAGACAGATTACAGCAGACTCGGTAATAAACTGACCAAGAATTGATCTTCTCTTGGCGCCGATTGCTTTACGAATTCCGATTTCTTTTGTTCTCTCTTTTACAGAAACGAACATGATATTCATAATTCCAATCGCGCCGACAAATAAAGAAAGCCCGGTAATAAATAATCCGGCAATTTGAATAACGCCAACTGTTTCGTTGATTGTATTCAACAATCCCTCTTGTTGATTAACAGAGAAATCATTTTCTTCGTTATAGGCTAAACCGCGAACACGTCTCATCAAACCAATTGCTTCTTCTTTAGTGGCTTCGACCATTTGACTGTTCTTTGCGCGAACATTAATTGTTACGCTTCTGAAGCTTTCGCCTTGAAAGTATTTAAAAATATTCTGGATTGGCATAAACACTTGTTTATCCGGGTTGAAGTTTCCCATAACCCAGCTTCCCTGCTCTTCAAGAACACCAACAACTCTAAACTTGTGTCCTTTTACACGAACTTCTTGTTCAAGAGCATAACCTTGCGGAAAAAGAGTTTTAGCAATCTCGCTACCTAGTACAATTACGTTTCTGCCGCCGTTGCTCTCAAGTTCGTTGAAGAATCTTCCTTCGCTGAAAGACAAATTTGTAGTCTTTATGTAATCTTCATTTGTACCTTGAATCATTACCTGATCTACGGCTTTATCTTTATTTTTAATCGCTTGAAAGCTCCAGACAGTAGGTGCAGTTGCCATCGGAAGTTTAGCTAGTTCCTTATACTTCTCGTAGTCTTGTAAATCCAGGTTCTTTCTATTTCTAAGTTCCCACCAAGGAATATCGTTATTAAACCATTCCCATTTATCGATATAAAGATTATCCGAACCAAGAGATGCAACACCAGTCTGAAACGCATTATCAATCCCCTTAATTGCCGTAGACATGAGAACTACCGAAGTAACACCAATAACAATACCCAATGTGGTTAGGATTGAACGAATTTTGTTTGCGCGTATTGCTTGCAAAGAAATCAACAATCCTTCTCTCAATTCAAATAATATATCTTTCATATCAATCCTCAGATTTTTGATTCGCCGTTTTTCTTAGGAATAAATCTTGCCTTTACATGTTCATCTTTCTCAATCAATCCGTCTCTAATTCTTAAAATACGCTCAGCATGTTCGGCAATGTACTCTTCGTGAGTTACTAAAATGATCGTATTACCTTGTTCATAAATTTCATTGAACAAAGCCATGATGTCTTCGCCGGTTTTTGTATCAAGATTTCCGGTTGGCTCATCAGCCAAAATAATGGACGGTCTTGTTACAAGCGCACGCGCAATGGCAACACGCTGGCGCTGTCCGCCGGAAAGTTCGTTTGGTCTGTGGTGCATTCTATCGGCTAAACCAACGTGAGCCAAAGAATCTTTAGCTCTTTCTTTTCTTTCAGCCGAAGGAATACCGGCATAAATTAAAGGAAGTTCAACGTTATGAAGCGCGTCCGATCTGGGCAGCAAGTTGAAGGTTTGGAATACGAAACCAATCTCTTTATTTCTAACTTTTGCTAATTCATTATCATTCATCTGACTAACATTAACATCGTTAAAATTATAGATTCCTTTTGTTGGCGTATCCAAGCATCCAAGAATATTCATCAAAGTTGATTTACCGGAACCGGATGGCCCCATGATGGCGACGTACTCGCCTTTATCAATCTTTAATGAAACATCAGCAAGCGCATGAACTTCTTCCGTACCTACTTGATAGATTTTTGCTATATGTTCTATGGTTATGATGTTCATTTTTTTATTCTCGATTTTGTTAATAATCCCGTTATCCGGGGAAATTATTTTTTCTCTGTTTCGCCTTTACGCTTGGATTGTAAAGAAATCTTTACACCATCTTCCAATTCTTTTGAGATTGCTCTATAAGGTCCGCTAATTACTTCTTCGTTACCGGTTAAGCCGCTTAGTATTTCAATGTTACTATCGTCGCTAATTCCGGTCTTTACTTCAACCATCTTTGCTTTGCCATCTTTGCTAACAAATATAACTTCCTTTGCCTTATTAGCTTTTCCGGTTTTTGGTTTAGCAGCTTGGGCATCACCCGGTTCGCCTTCAGCCTCTTGCATCATCGGTTTATCCATTCTTGCCGTAACACTTTGAATAGGAACTGCAAAAACATTTGCTTTGGTTTCAGTCTTTACGTCAGCATCGCAAGACATTCCGGGGCGTAATTGCTTGTCCGGATCTTCGATCAAAACTCTAACTTCAAAGTTTACAACTTCATCTTGAGTTCCTAAACCTTTGGAAACAGCACTGTTCCCTATCTGAGTAACTTTACCTTTAAATTCTTTATCTCCAAATGCATCAACTTTTACAGTTGCATCATCGCCAACAGAAACAAGCACTACATCGTTTTCATCAACATCTACGCGGGCTTCCATCTTGCTTAAATCTGCTACTGTTAATATTTCTGTTCCCGGACTGAAATTGCTTCCAAGTACACGTTGAGCTAGCTCTACACTCAACTTGCTTATTGTTCCGTTCATAGGAGCATAAACGAAAGTTTTATTTAATGTTTCGTTAGATTCTTTTAATGCAGCTTCGGATTGTACTACAAAAGATTTTTGCGATTCATAACTTCCAAGCGTCTGCAAGTAAGCAGATTTTGAAGCTTCGATTTCGGAATCACTTGCAAGTTTCTTTTGGAATAAACCTTGAACGCGTTTATAATCAGCTTCAACTTTGTCCAGCTGAGCTTTTGTAGAACTCAAAGAAGCTTTTGCTTGCTCTAATCTAGCAGCAGTGTTGTTGCGCTGTGCTTCATAAATATCCGGTTTGATTCTTACAAGAAGCTGACCTTTTTTAACAACGTCTCCTTCTTTAACACCTAAATAAACTATTTCGCCGGTTGCTTCTGCGCTAATCATAACCTGGTATACTGGGTTTATTTTACCGGTTGCAGATACAACTTGTGTAATAGTTTTCTTCACAACTTTTTCAGTCTGAACAGATACGATGTTTTCTTTATCTCCGCCTAATACAACCAAGAGAATCAGAATAACAATCAACAGACCCAATCCGCCGAAAATGAAGAGTTTCTTTTTTGATTTTTTCCCGTTAGCCATTTCGTTTACTCCTTGATGTAATATTTTTTATTCGAATTTTGAAAAGTCTAATCTACCGATAGCGTTGTTCAGCTTATCATACTGGCGGTAGAAATCGAAAACAGTATTAATTTTATTTCTGAGTGCATCTATGTAATCTCTATTTGCTTGAAGAACTTCCAGAATTGTAGCAGAACCAAGGTTATATCTTTCTTGATTAATCTTTCTATTTTCTTCTGCAGCAGTTACGTTTTTAAGTGCAACTTCCAAACTTTTCTTAGCCGCAACTAAATCGTTATGTCCTTGTTTAACTTCGATTTTTATTTGTCTTTCGAGTGCTAACAAATCTTCCTTTGCATTCATTGTGCTAATTTCTGCTTGTTGAATTGCGGTCTCAGTAGCAAAGCGGGAGAATATTGGTATGTTAAGGCTAAGATTTACACCAAAAGATTTTCTATCAAAAAGTTTATCCATAGAAATAGCATTAGTTCCATAAGAATAATTTGCAGAAAGAGAAGGTAAAACTCCGGACCAAGCTATTGTTTCCCCTTTTATTGCAGAGTTTACTTCCAATTGCTGGCTCTTGAAATCAAATCTCTTATCTAAAGCAACACTTACTAATGTCTGAATGTCTTCAAAATTCTTGAGATAGGAATTTGTATCGATAACACGATCAGCAGCGAAAGGGCTTACTAAAGTGTATTCTTCCATCACGTTTAGAGCCAAATAGCTTAACAAACCATTTTTAGCTTGATCGTAAGCATTTTGAGCTTGTATTAAAGTTAATTCAGCATTTCCTAATTGAACTTGAGCAGCATAAACATCTGCTATTGCAACTGAACCAAGTTTATTTCTTTCATTCACACTTTCATAAAATTTTTGGAAGTACTTAACATTTTCTTCTCGCACGCGCATCAAATCTTCTGCATTCAAAACCACATAATAGAAATCTGTTGTTTGATAAACGATTGTCTGTTTCAGTTTTGCTATGTTGTACTGGGATGCATCCAAATTGTTTTGTCTTTGAGAAATTGCTGCAAAATTTGCTAAACCATCAAACAAAGTTACGCCTCCGTTGATTCCAGCTGAAAAGTATCTATTTTCAGAAGTTGAGGCCGGAACTTCGACTAATTCTCCAAGGAAGTTTCTCTGGCTGCTGCCCGCATCTTCAATTCTTTGCCAGCTAAATCCGGCTTGTGCACCAAGACTAGGAAGTAGATCGCCATAGGCACTTTTAAGTTGGGCTTTAGCACCATCTAAACTATTCTTCAATTTGATCAAATTTGGGTTTTTCTGTAAAGCCATTCTAACTGCTTCATCAAGGGTCAATTGCTTTTGAGCAAATGTTGGCATCGTAACCAAGAGTGCCGCCAAGATCACTAAGTACTTCTTCATGTAAATTCTCCTTTTGAGAACATTTTTTGATTTACTGATATTTAAGACGATTTATATGTTGTAAAAGTTACAACTTAATCTGTTTTATTTATTTAAAAATTCATCTTTAATCTGCATGAAATATGCGTAAGCTTCATCATAAGTGTTTCCAATTTTACCATCTAAAATAGCCTCTTCTATTGCTGTTTTTATATCACCAACAAGTTTGCTTGGTTTAATACCACATACGCTCATTATTTCCTCTCCTCTAACCGGAGATTGGAAAGCGCGCAATTGATCTCTTTCCTTAACATCGCGAACTTTCTGCATTACAATTTCATAATTCTCTAGGTACCGGCTCACTTTAGTTGGGTTCTTACTTGTAATATCCGCTCGGCAAAGTGTAATTAAATCTTCCAGGTCTTCATCAGCGGCAACAATCAATCTTCGGATAGCAGAATCTGTTACAATTTCATCAACAAGAGCAATTGGGCGCAAATGAAGCCGTATGAGCTTTTCAATGTATTCAAGTTTCGTTAAGGGAAGTTTCATCCTATTGAAAATACTTTTCATCATTCGTGCACCAAGATCTTCATGCCCGTGAAAAGTCCAGCCAATTCCTTCAACAAATCTTTTTGTAGGAGG
>CAZEDR010000235.1:0-5497 GCA_964510975.1 uncultured Melioribacter sp.
AGTAATTGACAACACAACATCACGCGGAAGAACTGTTCGCTTTAACGAAGATGCCGGCGATATCTTTAAAGCAATAGAAAAAATTGGGCACACTCCTCTGCCGCCATACATTAAGCGTGATGCTGTAGCAAAAGATCGCGAAGATTATCAAACTATTTTTGCTGAGATTGATGGTTCTGTTGCGGCTCCTACGGCTGGCTTACATTTTACCCCTACTCTTGTTAAGAAGCTGGAAAAAATAGGTGTTAGAACCGTTCCGGTTATTCTTCATATTGGGCTCGGCACTTTCCGTCCGGTAGAAGTTGAAGACTTAACAAAACACAGAATGGATTCCGAGTTCTTTGAAGTTCCGGTTGAAACTGCAGAAGTGATTAACACTGCTTTGAAGAATAAGAAAAATGTTTTTGTGGTTGGAACTAGCACTTGCCGTGCGTTAGAAAGCAGTGTTACTGCTGATGGATTAGCAAAACCTAATTTCGGTTGGACGGATAAATTTATTTTCCCTCCTTACGATTTTAAAGTAACAAAAAAATTAATAACCAACTTCCACGCCCCGGAATCTACTCTTCTTATGTTGGCCGGTGCATTCAGCGGTTACGATTTTTTAATGAAAGCATACAAGAAAGCTCAAAAGGATGGTTACCGTTTCTTAAGTTACGGTGACTCAATGCTCATTCTGTAATATGAAAACGTATGTTATTATTCCTTCGGGAGGTTTGGGTAAGCGGAGTAAAGCGCCGCTTCCCAAACAATATTTACAGTTTGCCGGCAAAGAGCTTATCGCATATACTTTGCAAGTTTTCCAATCCTCTAAGCATGTTGATGAAATAGTTGTAGCCGCGCAAAGCAGTTTCTTCCCTCTTCTTGAATCTATCAAGCAAAATTTTAGTCTCACAAAATTTACTTGCCTTGTAGAAGGTGGCGAGGAGAGGCAGCATTCGGTGTTCAACGCGCTTAAATCTCTTAAGGCTGAAGAAGATGATATTATTATCATTCACGATGCAGTTCGTCCTTTGCTAACCAAAGAAATTTTGTATGATTCGATCCAGACTGCAAAGCAATTTGGAACTGCTGTTGTAGCGTTAAGAGCAAAAGACACTTTAATTCGTGGAAATGATTCCGTGCTGGATTATGTTGACCGTTCCGAGTTTTATTATGCTCAAACCCCACAAGTTTTCCGGTACAAGATTATTATGGATGCTATGAAGAAAGCTAAGGCAGAGAATTTTATCGGGACAGATGAATCTATGCTGGTTCACCGTGCTGGCTATGAAGTTAAAATTGTTAATGGTTCTTCTTTGAATTTCAAAGTAACAACCGACGAAGACATACATATATTATCGTTGATATTGAAATCTTTTTAATAGTAAAATCCAATTGTTTATAAAAAACCTTTTGTATAATTTTAGTCAAACATATAGGTAGAAATACAATGCTCAATCTCTTTTTCGTAATCATTCTCTCTTACTTAGTAGGTTCCATCCCGACTAGTATTTTGATTAGTAAATTAGTTCGCGGCATAGATATAAGAAACTACGGCAGCGGCAACGCCGGCGGTTCCAACGTATTCCGTGTACTCGGATGGAAGTGGGGCATTCTCACTATCCTCCTGGACGCACTGAAGGGAGCTATTGCTGTAATTCTTGTTGCTCGTTTCTATTTAGACAGGTTCCCTTTTAATAATGTTACACCTTTCGATGATTTTACACTTGTTCAGATTATTTGCGGTGTAGCTGCTGTAATCGGTCATGTCTGGACATTATTCGCCGGCTTCAAAGGCGGAAAAGGTATTGCTACCGGACTTGGCGTTCTCATTATGATTGTTACAGTTGATATGGCATTGGCACTTGGTGTATTCTTTTTGGTTGTCGGCTTTTCAAGATATATTTCATTAGGCTCGCTTGCAGCAGCAGTTTCCGTTCCGCTTATAATGATAATTCGCGAAAATATTTTTAATGTAGACATACGTGGTTATCATACAATCTTACCTTTCGCAATTCTTTTGGCAGTGTTTGTAGTTTACACACACAGAGCAAATATCGAAAGATTGCTGCAAGGAAGTGAAAGAAAGGTTTCATTCTCAAAAAAGAAATCTGCTTAAATGAGAATTTCAGTTCTTGGAGCTGGTGGTTGGGGAACTACATTAGCTGTTCTGCTTCATTATAACGGTCACGATGTAACTCTTTGGGAATATAAGAGTCAATACGCAAAAATTTTAGATCGTACCCGCGAAAACAAACTTTATTTACCCGGAATTACAATTCCAAACGAAATTATCGTCACGCATTCTCTTTCCGAAAGCTGCACAAACCAGCATATGATTGTAATTGCAGTCCCAACTCAATTTATAAGAAGTGTTTTGCATGAACTGAAGGGTACAAATTTCAAGAATACAACCTTTGTTAGTGTCTCTAAGGGAATTGAAAACGGAACATTGATGACGGTTTCCCAAATCATAAAAGATGAGTTAAAGGGAATATCTCCATCTCAAATTGGTGTTCTTTCGGGGCCATCTCATGCTGAAGAAGTTTGTAAAAAAATTCCTACGGCTGTAGTTGCTTCTTCAAAAGATGAATCTACTGCAAAGAATATTCAGACTGCCTTTATTACTTCTTATTTCAGAGTTTATTCAACAACAGATATACTTGGTGTTGAATACGGCGGCGCATTAAAAAATGTAATTGCAGTTGGTGCCGGTATTATTGATGGCGCTGGATTTGGCGATAATACTAAAGCTGCAATAATGACTCGCGGTATTGCAGAGATTTCCCGCCTTGGAATTTCACTTGGAGCTCGTCCAGAAACTTTTTCCGGACTTTCCGGAATGGGTGATTTAATTGTTACTTGCATGAGCAGACACAGCCGCAACAGATATGTCGGAGAACAAATTGGTGCGGGAAAAAAGTTGAAAGAAGTTTTAAAATCTATGCAAATGGTTGCCGAAGGTGTTCAAACGTGTAAATCAGTTCATGAGCTTTCAATAAAACATAAGGTTGCTACTCCAATAGCAAGTGCCGTGTACTCAATACTATTTGAAGAGCGCGATCCAATAAAAGCTACTTACGAATTAATGACTCGCGATATGAAAGCTGAGAAGGAATAACTCTCCATCCTTAATCACTTTGGTTCTTAATCTGCCAACTCCTCACTTTTTTATTTATATTTCTTCTAGTTAATAATATTTCCAGTACTTGATGCAAAGCGAATTATCTAAATCAGTTCAATTCTTAAAATCCATTGGACCAAAGAGAGCAGAATCTTTTTCCAAGATTGGAATTAACACGATTTATGATTTGCTCATGTACTTCCCTACCAAGTATTTAGACAGAAGTAACATTCAAACATCCATCAAAGTTGTTCAGTATGTGGTTGATGGCTACGAAGGAGAAGTTACAATTGTTGGAAAAGTTGTTGAAACCGAAACGCATTATTACAACCGCAAACAAGTTTTCAAAGTGAGGATGAAAGATTCTACCGGATTCTTTGAATGTGTCTGGTTTCAAGGAGCTAAATACTTTACCAATGTTTTTCATGAAGGGGATTACTTTGCAATTTCTGCGAAGCCGGTTTTAACTAAATATGGACATCTTCAATTTGCTCATCCCGATTTTGACCGCTTTGTAGAACTAGAGTCAAAAGAATTTCTGAACACAGGAAGAATCATTCCTTTCTATAGGTTACCAAAGCAGCTAAAAGAAACAAACATTGGCGATTTCAGTCTGCGGAGAATAATTTATTCTGCTGTAGAAACTTATTGCGACAAAATCGAGGAAAGCCTCCCGAATGATATTATAAGGGAAAACTTACTTATCCCTTTAAAGGAAACAGTAAAGATTTTGCATTCACCCCCAAATCAAGAAGAGTTAGTTAAGGCTAAACATCGGATCAAATTCGAAGAAATATTTTTCTTCGAGTGTATGATTGCACTTAGAAAAGTTCTCTACTCTTCAAAAGCAAAGGGACTATCCTATCAAGCAAAATCGGTAACGCTAAAACAATTTCTTAAAACTATTCCATTCGATCTGACCGCTTCACAGCTCAAAGTTCTTTCGGAAATAAGAAAAGACCTCGAAAGCAGTTCTCCGATGAACCGATTACTTCAAGGTGATGTTGGTAGCGGTAAAACAATTGTTGCGTTAATAAGTATGATTATTGCCATTAGCAACGGTTCTCAGTGCGCGCTTATGGCACCAACAGAAATTCTTGCTGATCAGCATTTCAAACGAATTTCGAAGATGGTTGAACCAATTGGAATTAGAGTAAGGCTGGTACTTGGTAGCCAAAATAAATCTGAACGAGATAAAACACTGATCGAAATAATTTCAGGCAAAGTTGATTTAGTCATCGGCACTCATGCACTGATTGAAGATAAAGTAGAATTCAAGAATCTCGGTTTGGTTGTCATCGATGAGCAGCATCGTTTCGGTGTATTGCAACGCTCTGTTCTATCAAAGAAAGGAACTACCCCAAACGTGTTAGTAATGACAGCAACTCCAATCCCGCGAACTCTTTCGATGACATTGTATGGTGATTTAGATGTTTCAACCATCGACGAGATGCCGAGAGATAGAATTCCTATAAAAACAATTCTTAGAGGGGAAAAGAAATTACCGGCAATTATGGATTTCATCAAGAAGAAATCGGCGGAAGGCAATCAATCGTTTATAGTTTATCCTCTTGTTGATGAATCAGAGAAGTTGGAACTAAAAGCCGCAACTAAACACTTCGAGGAATTAAAGAACGAACAATTAAAAGACTTGCGCCTCGCATTGATTCATGGTAAGATGAAATGGCAAGAAAAAGAAAACATTATGAATGAGTTTGCTGAAGGTAAATACGATGTGCTCGTGTCTACGACTGTAATTGAAGTCGGTATTGATATCCCGATGGCAAATGTTATTGTTATAAACGATGCTCACCGCTTTGGACTTTCCCAGCTTCATCAATTGCGCGGACGCGTTGGAAGGAACAATCAGCAAGCGTATTGTATATTAATTACAAAGGATGAATTAGCTATAAGGTCAAATCAATTCAATTTCGAGACTGAGTTTGCTTCACAAGTACAACTTGATAGGAGCAGAGCTATTGTTCGATTAAATGCAATGGTTAAATCGAACAACGGATTTGAGCTTTCTGAAATTGATTTTAAGCTTCGCGGACCGGGAAATATTTTTGGTACCGAGCAAAGTGGTTTACCGGAATTTAAATACATAAACATTGTTGAAGACATTCAGCTAATTCAACAGGCAAAAGATTCTGCGTTCAAGATAATTGAGAGCGATCCGCAACTTATTCAAGATAAAAATTCAATCGTAAAAAAAATTCTCAAAGAAAAATTTTCTTCCAAGGTAGAATTGTCTCACATCGCGTGATTCATCGTCTCTACAAACATCATTCCAAAAATTTTAAAAAATATTTTTTGTGAATACATTTTCTTGCGATTTTTTTTATATGTGTTATATTTCGTGCAGAAAATTTTGAAAGGAAGTGTTATTAG
>CAZEDR010000236.1:0-5492 GCA_964510975.1 uncultured Melioribacter sp.
ATCCTAACGGATTTAACAACCAATGGAGCTTTGCTTAATTCGAAAAGTATTGAACTATTGGGCAAAGCCGGGCTTGATTATTTAAACATTTCTATCGACGGCGTTGGAATATCAAATATTTCGTCTAAGAATTTTGTTTTTCGAAATAACCTAATTGAAAACTTGAGACTTGCCAAATCAAAATATCGGATGCATTTCAGATTCAATTCTGTGATATATAAGAATAATTTTGAAGATCTTAAAAATTTGATTGAGCTTTCCAATTCTAATAATGTTCAAATCTCTTTGGGATTTGTTGTCCCGCCGATTGATGATCGCCAGCTAAAGGATGAAAGCATTTACTTTAACAAAGGTGATCAAAAATTGTTATTAGAGATTGTTGATTACATTATAAAAAAGAAAAAAGAAGGTTATCCTATCATTGATCCATATTCTTATTTCGAAAACATTTTTCGATTTCTAGACCGTGAAAAATTTTGGGATTGCAACTACCCCACACGTTATGGTTGGATTAATGTTACACCAAATGGAAAGATTAGAAGTTGTACTAAAAAAATGGATGAGTTGGATATAAGGTTCCAGGACTTGAATATCGAAAAATTAAAAACATTAAGAGAAATCCTTCGTGATAAAGTTGAGAAATGTAATATAGATTGTTATTCAAATTGTGCATATGATTCATATTATTATACTCATCACAAATTGCAAATGCTTAAGAAAATAATGAGTCGACTAAAACATTAAAAATATTTTTTGTGTGTAGCCGCTTTACAGTATAAAGTTAAGAGATAAAGAAAAATAGGTGAAGGAAGACGAAGTCGGTTCATAAAGAATTTTGCAAAGCGAAGTATTGACCAACTTCGACTATAATACGGCGCCAATAATATTAATGAGATTAATTGCAAACCAAACCTTCCCGCAAAAAATGCGGATAGTATAAAATAAAGTTGCACCATCTTGCCATCTGGACTTGACTAAGGCGGAACCGAAGCGGTGCATCAACACGAAGTTGATTGATAATACCGTCACTATTATCCCGCTAGGTAGATGTCGCATAATTAATGAATCAAAAAAATATCAGTGTAAATCCGTTAAATCTGCGTCATCCGCGTGCTATTTCTGTTTAAATAATTAATTATGCGACAGCCATCGCTAGGCACGCTGGTGTTATACTGTCATACGCCGCATTTTCCCTTTTCAGATTATCTGCGTATTTTTTAACAAAGGTAATTAACCAACACTCTAATTCTTCCGTAAAGCGAACAATATTTTGAACAGCAAAACTAAAATATTTTTAACCGCTTCAATTCTCTTTACTATGCTGCTTAGTTTAAGCTACGGGCAGTCGCAAAAGATTATATTTGATAGAATTGCAAAAGAGCAAGGTTTAATCCCGGGGAACGTTAATGATATTATTCAAGACAGTGTTGGTTTTATCTGGATGGCAACTGAAAATGGTTTGTGCAGATACGACGGTTACAATTTTATCTATTATAAGCATGAAGTGAATGATCCCCAAAGTTTAAGCTATAACCACGTTTTCAGTTTACTGGAGGACAAAAATGGAATTATTTGGGTAGGTACTTTAGGAGGCGGATTAAACAAGTTTAATAGCAAAACCGGAAAATTCACGCGTTTTGTTCATAACCCGGCATATCCAAAATCAATTAGCCACGATATTATTTTCAAAGTATATAGAGATTCGAAGAAGAGAATCTGGACTTCCACACTTGGCGGAGGATTAAATCTTTTTGATCCGGAGCGGGAAACATTTACGCGCTACATGTATTCAATATCGGATTCCAATTCGATAAGCAGCAATATGGTTAGCGCTATATATGAAGATAGAAATAAAAACTTATGGCTGGGAACTTTCGACGGCGGAATGAATTTGTTTGATGAAGCGAAACAGAAGTTCATCCGGTTCAAGAATGATCCAAAGGATAAATACAGTTTAAGCCATAACCAGGTAATGGAATTTCTTGAAGACAGCAATGGAAGATTTTGGGTTGCAACTTTTGGGGGCGGTGTAAATCTATTTGATAGAAAGACAAAAAAGTTTTCCAGCATTAAGAGCGATTCCAAATTCCCGATTAGGCCGGATAACCTTAGCATAAGAAAATTTTTTGAAGATGATGACGCGTTCTGGATAGGCACATACAGCGGCATGTTTAAGTTTGATAAAAAAACATTTGCCAAAATTGCTATTTATTCTAATCCTAATGATGTAAGCACAATCAACGATAACAAGATCAGATCGATATTCAAAGATAAAACCGGCGTGCTCTGGTTTGGTACAATTGCCGGTGTAAATAAATACGATTCACGGAAAAAGAAATTCAACATTATAGATTTTAACGAGAACTACAAAGCTTTTCTGGATAATCAATTTGCAGTACCGCAAAAATTTATTACGGAAAAAATTCTGTGGGCTGGCCCGGGTGAATCTACTATTACAAAAAGCAAGCAGAGAAGAATAAAATTTTTTGGCGAAGTTGATACAAAGAACGGTTTCCAAACTACGCGTTCTTCAAATGTTTATCTGGATGAGAAAAATTATATCTGGGTAGGAAGCTACAACGGACTTCATTATTACAACGCCGATAAAAACGAGTTTAATGTAGTTCAGTATTACGATGACGGCACTCCGGATCAAGGAAATAATTTTGTTAAGTGGTTTTATGTTGATAAACGAAACCGTTTTTGGAACGGAACATTAGCTGGTGGAATAACTATTTACGATGCGGCAAAGAATAGCATTAAAAAATATATTCACTACGAACCCGATACTAATTCGCTCGGCGATTCTAGAGTAATGTCGGTATTTGAAGACAGCCATGGAGTTTTCTGGATTGGCACTTTTGGTGGCTTGGATGTTTTCAACGAGAAGGATGAAACATTTAGACATTATCATGTGCTGGCAAACGACAGCACCAGTATTTCTAACGATAGAGTCTATAATATCTACGAATCCAAAGCCGGTGATTTGTGGATAGGTACTTACCAAGGGTTGAACAGATACAATCGAGAAAAAGATAACTTCGAGCATTATACTACTAATCACGGATTAAATGATAACACCATTTACAGCATTCAAGAAGATGCGCATGGAAATTTGTGGATTAGAACCAACGACGGTATTAGTAAGTTCGATCCGGCGAGAAAGGTTTTCAAAAATTATAGTACTAAAGATGGCTTGCCTGCGATGGAATTAAACGGAAATATTTACTTTAAGAACAACGACGGCAAGATGTTTATCGGTTATTCGAACGGATTAATTTCATTTTATCCCGACGAGATAATTGACAATCCTTACAAACCTCAGATTGCGTTTACCAAGCTTACAATAATGGATCAAGAAGTTAAGATGGGGGAGAACTCTCCGTTAACTAAGCCATTGAATGAACTTGACGAAGTTGTACTTTCTTATAAAGACAAAGTAATTAGTTTTGAATTTGCCGCGCTGCACTACGCAATTCCATCTAAGAATAGATACGCATACAAACTAGAAGGATTTTTAGATAACTGGGTTTTTGTAGATGCAAATAACAGAATTGCTAAGTTCACAAATTTGAATCCCGGCACTTATGTTCTAAAAGTTGTAGCATCAAATAATGATGGAATATGGAGCGATGTTGAGCGCTCTATTACAATTATAATTACTCCTCCTTACTGGGAAACTTGGTGGTTTAGGATTATCGTCTTCATACTTCTGTTAGGTGTGATATTCTTATTCTACGAAATTAGGTTGAACAAACTTGTCGGCATTGAACGTACGAGGTCTAGAATTGCGCGCAATCTGCATGATGAAGTTGGAGGAACTCTTTCCAGCATTCAATATTTTGTGCGTGCAATAGAAAAAGAAACAAATAACTCGGAAAGTGTTTCGAAGTATTTGAATTTGATAATGGAAAGTTCCGCCAACGCTCAGGACAATATTAAAGATTTGATCTGGACTGTAAATCCGGAAGAAGATGGTCTTGGCAAATTCTTTATCAAGTTCAACCGTTACACATCCGATCTTCTGGATTCTAAAGAAATCAATTACAATATAGAACTGCCCAATGTCGCGCCGGATAAATCAATATCTATGGAGAATAGGCAGCACTTATGGTGCATTTGCAAAGAAACCATAACCAACATTGTTAAGCATTCGCAGTGCAAAAATGTGAAGATAAAATTTACCTATAACGGGAAAACGCTGGATTTATCATTAGAGGATGATGGAATTGGCTTTAATGTAGAGGAAAAAACATTCAGCAATGGTATAGCAAATATTAAAAACCGCGTTGAGGACCTTAAGGCTAGTTATGAATTGATTACAGCAGAGAATAAGGGAACAAAGTGGTTTTTCTCTATTAAGATTTAGTTTTCTACCTTTATAGGTAGTGTTTGTCTAGTTACGTTTATCCATTTTTCAAAAAAAGATTTGATGATTAGAATAACAATTATAGAAGACAATGCTTTCGCGAGAACTGCGTGGGAATCGACACTCAGCACGGAAGAAGATTTTGTTGTGCTCGGTACTTTTGGATCTTGCGAGGAAGCGCTGGAATCAGAAGAACTGAAGAAGAGTGATATCATTTTGCTTGATATAAATCTTCCCGGCATTAGCGGAATTAAAGGTGCTGAGATAATCAGCGCCAGTCGTAGTAAACCGCTTATAATAATGATTTCCATTCAAGATGATGATAAAAGTATTTTTGGTTCACTTCAGGCCGGTGCAGTAGGTTATCTGCATAAGTCTGTTTCACCGGAAGAACTGATTGAATCGATTCGAATCGCGATAAAAGGGGGTTCACCCATGACGCCTCAAATTGCACGCAGAGTTCTTAAGTCTTTTCATAAATTTAAACCGCGCTACGAAGAAGATAATTTGACTGAAAAAGAAAGAACAATTCTGAATTTGCTTTCCGAAGGGAAATCATACAAGAAAATAGCAGAAGAAATGTTTCTTTCGGTAGATGGCGTCAAGTATCACATAAGAAGTATTTACGAAAAACTACATGTTCACAGTCGTGCAGAGGCCGTTAATAAAGGACAAAAACTGAGAATACTTACTAAGTGGTAAAGTATCTATTTTCTAGTTTTCTTTGATAAAATATAAGTTAACGATTAAGACGGGTAGCCACGAATTAAAACTACACATTAGGGTAGTTGAAATCAGTTGTATAGTTCACAAATTAACCATGCGTTTCATTCTCTATAAGGGCTCTTAGGATATTCATGAGAAAATTTTACTATTTAGTAGGACTCCTTTTAACTTTTCACACAGTTACAGTTTTAGCACAAAGCTCAAATCCTAAAAGAGAATTTAGAGGTGCGTGGATTGCAACTGTAACCAATATTGATTGGCCTGTTAAAGGCGCTTCCACAAGCTCACAGAAACAAGATCTCATTAGAATTCTTGATGGATTGAAACTGGTAAATGTTAATGCTGTTATGTTTCAAATGAGACCCGAATGCGATGCGTTATATAAATCTGATATTGA
>CAZEDR010000237.1:0-5475 GCA_964510975.1 uncultured Melioribacter sp.
AGCCGCCGGAGATTGTAACAAACAAAAAGTATTCTCCTTTGTGATTCACAATTACAGGATCAGCACCGCTGCGGTAAGAAATTTTCTCGTTGATCTGTTCCCAGTTGTAGCGGTAATTAATGTCCAACGGGTTGCAGTAAGTTTTCTGATTCGGATTCTGAGAGAAGAAAACTGAATTAATCACAACGACAAGAAAAAATATTTTCGAAAGATATTTCATGTATCAATTCCGATTGATTTTAACACTTAACGTATTTCCAGTTTCTAACCTTTCCTTCAGCAAGCCATTCAATTGCGGTAGCCATGCGTTTGTTTCTGGTTTCTTCTGTTTTTGCTTCGGTAATCCACTCCACGTATTCCTTTTTGTTCGAGTAAGAAAAGTTGTTGAATGTTTCCAAAGACTTTTTGTTTTTCTTAAGGGCTTTGGTAAAATAATCCGGAACAACTAATTCTTTCGGCTCTTTGGATTTGGGTTTTGTAGGAAGCTTCACAACATCGGCGTTTAACTTTGCCGCTTCTTTCAAGTAAGCAATTAATTCTTTGTCCTTTGGAAGGTCTTTAAGCGAAGTGATCCTTCCTAAATGTCCCATTGCGCTTTCCGATTTGGCATTAGCTATTATATGGTCCTTTGTAATCAAAACTAGCAAAGCTCCACTTAATTGTTTCTTCAACATCAGGACAAGCTTTATGCACAAGTTCTCTAAAGTGTTCTAGTATTGGTTTTGCAAACTCTTGAGATTTTGCGATGTAAGCATCAACACGCGGATCTTTCTTGCCCATTTTAGTTCCTTTCAAATGTAAAAGTTGATAAGTGAAACTCACAAGAATTTGGCTAAGATGCAACAGAGCACAATCTTTTATAGATTAATAATTGAATAAAACATGTTTGGGCATATGGAGCAAATGCAATCAAGCAATAAGTCTTTGGGCGAAGTAATTCTTTACAAAGCGCCGGATGGCGGTATGTCTCTCGATGTGAAATTAGAAAGCGACACAGTATGGCTAACTCCACCACAAATGTCAAACTTATTCGGTAAGGCAAGACCAACCATAATTGAGCACATCCAGAATATTTATGATGAAGAAGAGCTCGACAAAGATTCAACTTGTCGGAAATTCCGACAAGTTAAGGCAGAGGGAAAACGTGAAGTAGTTAGAATGATTGATTACTACAACCTTGACGTTATCATCTCCGTGGGTTATCGTGTTAAGTCAAAAAGAGGAACTCAGTTTAGAATATGGGCGAACAAAATATTAAAAGACTATCTACTGAAAGGATATGCTCTTAATGAAAGAAAACTAAAGGAACAATCGGAACGAATAAGAGAGATTGAAAAGACACTCGAAATTTTTTCTAATGTTGCCGCCAATTACAAGCTTGGTCAAGAAGAGTTTACCGGAATACTAAAAGTAGTTTCGGATTACACGCATGCGCTGGATTTGCTTGATGATTATGACTACCAAAAAGTAAAAATCAAAGAAACTACTAGTGAAACGAAATTTATAATAACGCACACGAAGGCACTTAAAGTTATTAAAGAGCTAAAGCAAAAATTTGGAGCGTCAACTTTATTTGGCAAAGAAAAAGATGCTTCGTTCAAGAGCTCTATAACAACGATATATCAAACGTTTGGTGGAAAAGAACTTTATCCTAGTGTTGAAGAGAAAGCGGCGCACTTGCTTTATTTTGTAATTAAGAATCATTCTTTTATTGATGGAAACAAAAGGATTGCCGCCGCAATTTTTCTCTGGTTTATGGATAAGAATCAAACACTTTATAAACAGGACGGAGTTAAGCGGATTGCGGATAATGCACTTGTAGCGCTCTGCCTTATGATAGCAGAAAGTAACCCAAAAGAAAAAGAAATAATAACCAAGGTTGTTGTAAACCTTATTAACAAAAACAATTGAGAAACAATGAGCAGATTCAAACTATACATCGAATTTGACGGCACACGTTACAGCGGTTGGCAGATGCAGAAAAACGCAAAGAGTGTTCAAGGTAAACTGCTTGAAGTAGCAGAGAAAATATTTAAAGGTGAACGTGTAGATGTTCAAGGCTCTGGCAGAACTGATGCCGGCGTACATGCACTTTGCCAGGTTGCCCATCTTGATGTGAACACAATACTCGCGCCGGAAATCATTAGGATGAAATTGAATGATGAACTCCCGGCAGATATAAATGTGTTGGAAGTGGAAAAAACACACCCAAAATTTCATGCACGTCACGACGCAAAAACACGCAGCTATATTTATCAAATCTCCACAAGAAGAACTGCGTTTGGTAAACCATTTGTCTGGTGGATTAAAGACAAGCTCGATTTCGAGAAGATGAGCAAAGCTGCTAAACAATTTGTTGGAATGCACAACTTTGTTTCTTTTGCTGATAAAGATGAAACAGAAAAATCAACCAAGGTTCTAATCGAAGACGTTCAGCTAATGCGGGAAGGCGATTTAATTTTAATTCGTGTTGTTGGTTCTCATTTTTTGTGGAAGCAAGTTCGCAGAATGATTGGTGTGTTGGTGGAAATCGGGCGTGGAAATATGAACGAGGGGAAGATTAAACAATTCTTGGAAAGAGAAACCAACGAACCGGCAAAGTTTACTGCGCCGCCATCCGGATTGTTCTTAGAACAAATTGTTTACGAAGGAGAAAAACTCAGCACTGAATTTTCATCATTTATGAGCGTTGCTTCGTTCGTGAAAAAAAGCGGCAGATCAAAAGTATAATCAAGACGATGCAAATCACTAACAACAAATCACTAATCACCAACTCATGGAAGCCGCTATTCGCGGTATTTGTTTGGGGATTGTCCTTTATTGCTACAAAACGCGCTCTTGTTGAAATTAAACCGGAAGCAATTGTTTTCATCCGCCAATTGCTTGGAATTTCGTTTCTCTTAGTTGTAGCACTTAGACAAAAACAAAACCTTCACATCAATCTCAAAGATCATAAGTGGGTTTTTGTTCTAGCACTAGTAGCTTGTTTTCACTTGTGGATTCAAATAACCGGACTGCAATGGACAAGCGCTTCAAACACCGGCTGGATAATTGGAATTACTCCTGTGTTTATGACGATACTCGCGATAATCTTTTTCAAAGAAAAAATTTCTAAACAACAGCTTGTAGGAATTATAATTTCTTTTGCCGGATTAATATTGCTGGTTAGCAAAGGAGATTTGTCTTCTATTGATTTAATTAACAACAAGGGAGATGTGTTGATTATCTCAAGCTCGTTGACTTGGGCGGTTTATTCAATGGCGAGCAAGAAAGCAACTCTAAATTATTCCCCGGTAATGACAACACTCTACCTATTCATAATAGTAGCAATCTTAATTTCGCCATTCGCAATTAACAAAGAAAACATTGCCGCAGTGGTAAGTCTGTCTCTCGGTGGATGGAGCGCAATACTCTTCTTGGGAATTTTGTGCTCAGGAGTTGCCTACGTGTTGTGGTCTCAAGCATTAACAGAAATGAGCGCATCGAGAGTTGGCGCTTATTTATACATTGAGCCATTTGTAACTTTTTTCGGATCGTGGATTTTATTGGGTGAGCAGATTACATTTTTAATGCTGGTAAGCGGATTGATAATTATTGGCGGCGTTGTTTTGGTAAATAGAAAGTAACCTATTCAGAAAACAAACTTGAAGAGGCAACATGAAAATTCTAAAAGTTGTAACAATATTAATTGCCGTAACGTTTCTATTTTCTAATTGCGGAGATAATGAAATGAAAGAATCTGCAGATTTAGTTTTGAAGAACGGAAACATTGTAACAGTAGATGCGAAAAATTCCACAGCACAGGCTGTAGTAATTAAGAATGGAAAAATAATTTTTGTCGGTTTAGATAAAGACGTTGAAAACTATATTGGCTCATCAACCAAAGTAATTGATCTTGGCGGAAAGTTTGTAATGCCGGGATTTAACGATAGCCACGCACACTTTTTAGGATTGGGAGAATCGCTTGTTAATTTAGATTTAGGCAGCGCGAAAAATTGGAATGAAGTAATCGAAATTGTTGCTGATGCAGTTAAGAAACACAAATCCGGTGAATGGATAATCGGCAGAGGCTGGCATCAAGAAAAATTTAATCCGGCGCCAAATCCAAATGTAAATGGTTATCCAATTCATGATGAGCTAAGCAAAGTATCGCCGGAAAATCCGGTTATGCTTTCTCATGCAAGCGGACACGCGGTATTTGCAAACACTAAAGCAATGCAGCTTGCCGGTGTTACAAGCTCAACAGTAAATCCAAGTGGCGGAACTATAGTTCGGGATAAATCCGGAAACGCAATTGGTGTGTTTGAAGAGAATGGAGAAAATTTAATTCGTAAAGTTTATGATGAGTATTTGGCAAAACGATCTCCGCTGGAAATAGAAGACCATTACAGAAAAATTGCAAAGCTTGCCGCAGATGATTGCCTAAAAAAAGGAATTACCTCTTGTGCAGATGCCGGACAGCCATTCGACGTAATAGATGTTTATAAAAAACTTGCTTTTGAGGAGCTGCTTCCGGTTAGAATAAATGTTATGGTTCAAGATACTTACGAGAAGATGAGTGAAAAACTGCCGCTGTATAGGTTGGAAGGTTACGAGAAAGGATTTTTAACAGTACGTTCAATCAAACAATATATTGATGGCGCGCTTGGCTCTCGCGGCGCATGGCTGCTTAATCCTTATTCGGATTTACCAAACCATTCCGGATCTAATGTAACAGCAATCCAAGAGTTAAAAAATATTGCGGAATTAGCGATCAAGTATGGTTTTCAAATGCGAACACATGCTATTGGAGATAGAGGCAACCGCGAAGTGCTAAATATTTATGAAGAGAAATTTATACAACATCCTAAGACGGTAGATTTACGCTGGGCCATTGAACACGCTCAACATTTATCTGCGCAAGATATACCACGTTTCGCTCAATTAGGTGTTATTGCTGCAATGCAGTCTGTTCACTGCACAAGCGATATGGGATTTGTGCCGGAACGTCTTGGCAATAAACGCGCGGAAGAAGGCGCATATGTTTGGAGAAAGTTACTATATAGCGGGGCGTTGATTTGCAATGGAACTGACGCACCGGTAGAAGACATTAATCCAATCCAATGTTTCTATTCTGCGGTAACAAGGAAAAATGAGGAGGGAAATGCATTTTATCCGGATCAGAAAATGACAAGGTTAGAAGCGCTGAAATCTTATACTGTGAATGGTGCATATGCATCATTTGAAGAAGATATGAAAGGAACAATTGAAAAAGGAAAGTATGCCGATCTCGTTGTTCTTTCAAACAACTTATTGAAATGCTCGGATGATGAAATCAAAAACACAAAGGTTTTATACACAATTGTTAACGGAAAGATATCTTATGAAGCAAAATAGATTTTTACTCATACTAATTATTCTAATAAATTCATACGTGGTTGCTCAAAATAAAATCGCCGTAACAATAGATGATTTACCTTTGCAAAGAATTGGCAG
>CAZEDR010000238.1:0-5464 GCA_964510975.1 uncultured Melioribacter sp.
AAGTTTCTCTGCTGCAAAATGTTACGATATTGAAACGTGGTCACCGGCAGAAAACAAATGGCTGGAAGCTTCTTCGTGCAGTAACTTCGAAGCATTCCAAGCACGCAGAGCTAATATCCGCTACAGAAAAGAAGAAACAAAGAAACCGGAGTTTGTTCATACACTCAATGGTTCCGGATTAGCAACCAGCCGTTTAATGGTTTCCATTTTGGAGAATAATCAAACACCGGAAGGAAAGATTATAGTACCAAAAGCTTTACAGAAGTACACCGGATTCGAAATTATTGGGTAAATGAACTAAGAATTAAGAGTTAAGAACGAAGAAAAAATCTTCGTTCTTTATAGTTAGAAATGAATTTTTTTCAACAGTGTTTTGTTGGAATTGTATAGAAAGGGATTAATAAGACTTGTTCGGTAACCTCAAACATCTAAATAAGTATTTCCGCAGATATAAGACCAAATTACTTCTCGGTTGCTTATTTATTCTGCTCTCTAATGTTGCAAACGTTTATATACCTCTAAATGTTAAAGATGGAATAGATACACTTTCAAAAGGCGGCGATTTTAATGTAGTACTAAGGTTGGTCGCAATTCTATTAGCCGCCGCATTTCTCAGTAATTTATTCCGCTTCTTCATACGCCAGACTATCATTGTTGTCTCCCGCGAAATTGAATATGATCTGCGCCATGATTTTTGGTCGCACATTCAAAAACTCCCTCTAAGATTTTTTCAGAACAATTCTACCGGCAATATAATGTCGCACGCAACAAATGATATTAGCGCAGTAAGAATGTTTGTCGGTCCTTCTGTAATGTACACTATTGATAACGGAATCAAATTTATTCTAACACTTTCTGTTATGATTTCGTTAAGTCCGATGCTTACTTTTTATGCATTGCTGCCCATGCCTCTTATGTCTTTCGTAGTATATGTTGTTATGAAGAAAATGCATACTAAGTACACGCGCATTCAAGAAAAATTATCTGATCTTACAGCAAAGGCGCAAGAAAATTTCTCCGGAATAAGAGTAATTAAATCTTATGAAAGAGAGGAATATGAAATTTCCGAATACAAAAGAGAAAGCGGGGAATACTTAAACCGTAAAATGGACCAAGTAAAACTGCAAGCTTTCTTTGGACCAATATTTATGATGATTGTTGGGCTTTCAGCTATTATAGTTGTGCTTGCCGGCGGAAACATGATCATCAATAACACACTTAGCGTTGGCGTCATATTCGCGTTTATGCTCTACCTAATGGATTTAATTTGGCCGATGATTTCTTTCGGCTGGGTTGCTAATATGATTCAACAAGCTGACGCCAGCATGAAACGCTTGTTAAAAATTTGGAATGAACCGGTTGAAATCTCCGATGAAAATGTTGATAGCAGAATTACATCAATCTCGGGAGATATAGAATTTAGAAATGTTTCTTTCAGGTACAGAGAAAATCTTCCGTGGATTCTTAAGGATTTGAATCTATCAATCAAACATGGTGAGACAGTAGCGTTCATAGGCAATACCGGCGTAGGAAAAACAAGTTTGATAAATTTAATTCCCCGCTTATATGATGTTACCGAAGGAAGCGTTTTCATTGATGGAAAAGACGTTCGCAAAATTCCTCTTGGAGTTTTAAGAACCGGAATTGGTTTGGTGCCACAAGAAAATTTTCTTTTCTCCGATACACTTGCAAACAATTTAATGTATGGATTGGATAATGGAAGCGAAGAATTAATTCAAAAAGTTTCCGGCATCGCACGTCTTTCAAAGGATGTTGACACTTTCCCCCTCGGTTATGAAACAATTCTCGGCGAAAGGGGAATTACACTTTCCGGCGGACAGAAACAGCGTTCTACATTAGCGAGAGCGTTAGCAATTAATCCAAAAATTTTAATTCTAGATGATTCATTCTCTGCGGTAGATACAAATACAGAAGAAGAAATTCTCGGTCAGTTAAAAGAATTTATGCAAGATAGAACAAGCATAATTATCAGTCATAGAATATCTACAGTGAAAGATTCTGATAAAATATTTGTGCTTGAAGAAGGTAAAGTGGTTGAAGAGGGAACGCATGACGAGTTGGTTTTGAAAGATGGAATTTACGCCGACTTAAATACAAAGCAGTTATTGGAAAAAGAACTTTTGGAAATGAATTAGAAAAGAGCAAAATGGCTGAACAGAAAGATGATGACATATTAGGCAAAGCTTACGACTCGCAGTTGATGCGCAGATTGCTTACGTACATTAAGCCTTACAAAAAATATATAATTATTGCGATTATCTTGAACATTGTAGTCTCTGCGCTTGGTCCGCTTCGTCCCTATCTTTCTAAAATTGCGTTCGATGACAAAATCCAAAATAAAGATTTTAATGGACTGCTCGCTGTTTGCGCAATTCTGCTTGGCTCACTGATGCTTCAAGCGTTGATTCAATATTTTCTTACTTACTACACAGAACTTACCGGACAGAAAATTGTTTACGATCTACGCATTCAACTATTTTCTCATGTTCAGAAACTTGCGCTAAAATATTTTGATAAAACTCCCGTTGGTAGAACAGTAACACGTGTAACAAATGATGTGGATTCACTGAACGACATGTTCTCCTCCGGCATCGTTTCGATTTTTAGCGACATATTCAGCATCGTCTGGATATTCATTTTTATGTTCGCTATGTCTTGGGACCTTTCTTTGGTAACACTCGCTGTTTTACCGGCGCTTATTTATGCAACGTTTTTATTCCGTAAAAAAGTTAGAGAAAATTACCGCGATGTACGCAAGCACCTTGCGAGATTAAACTCTTACATGCAAGAACGCATAACCGGAATGAATGTCGTCCAAATTTTTTCTAAAGAAAAAGAGGAGTTGAAAAATTTCTCTTCGATTAACAAAGACAACAAAGATGTAAATATCCAATCCGTATTCTATCATGCTGTGTTTTTCCCGGTGGTGGAAATGCTGAGCGTTATTTCTGTCGGATTGATAATCTGGTACGGCGGCGGCGAAGTAATACAGAAAAATCTCACAATTGGTGTGCTGCTGGCTTTCTTGCAATACACAGAAATGTTCTGGCGTCCGGTACGCGATCTTTCCGATAAGTACAATATTCTTCAAACAGCAATGGCTTCGTCAGAAAGAATTTTCAAGCTACTTGATGACAATACAATAATTCAAAATCCGGCAGAGCCGAAGAATATTCAGTCTATCAAAGGTGAAGTTGAATTTAAGAACGTTTGGTTTGCTTACAATCCGGAAGAATATGTGCTGAGAAATGTTTCTTTCAAGATTAATCCGGGAGAAAGAATTGCAATTGTTGGTGCTACTGGCGCTGGCAAAACAAGTATCATAAATATTTTCACACGCTTTTACGATATACAAAAAGGAAGCATTACTCTGGATGGAATTGACATTCGCGATTTGAATAAGAGCGAACTTAGAAAATACATTGCCATGGTTCTGCAAGATGTTTTCCTTTTTAGCGGTACGATAAAATCAAATATTAGTCTCGGCAATCAAGATATTACCGATGAGCAAATAATTGAAGCGGCAAAATTCGTTGGTGCCGATAAGTTTATTTCGCAGCTTCCAAACGGTTATGATGAAGTTGTAAAAGAAAAAGGCGCTACACTTAGCGTCGGACAAAAACAATTAATCTCGTTTGCCCGTGCGCTTGCTTACAATCCTCAAATTTTAATTTTGGATGAAGCAACTTCAAGCGTTGATACGGAAACCGAAATCCTAATCCAAAACGCGATTGAAAAACTTTTGGTTGGAAGAACTTCTATTGTAATTGCTCATCGTCTTTCAACAATTCAAAATGCGGATAAGATTTTAGTTATGCACAAAGGCGAATTGAAAGAGGCGGGAACACATCAAGAACTGCTTGCCCACAAAGGCATTTATTATAAGCTCTATCAGCTTCAGTATAAGGATCAAGAACTTAAATCTGCTTAAGGAGGAGAAATGGCTTCAAAAAGATTCATGACTCTCCCGCGTCACATCATCGAAGGTGAAAAGCTCCACCCGGAAGCTACCGGAGAACTCTCTGCAATTCTGCTTCAACTTGGACTTGCCGCAAAATTAATTTCATTGGAAGTAAACAAAGCCGGCTTGGCAAACATTCTTGGCTTTACAGGCGATGAAAATGTTCACGGCGAAAAAGTTAAGAAGCTTGATATGTTTGCTCACGAAATGTTAATCAAAGCTATGGATCATGGCGGGCACTTCTGTGTTATGGCAAGTGAAGAAGAGGAGGATATTATTCATCTTCCGCCTCACCAAAAAATTGGCAAATATGTTTTACTGTTTGATCCTCTTGACGGTTCATCCAACATTGACGCGAACATCAGCATTGGAACAATTTTCTCAATCTACAAACGTGTGAGTGAAGGCGATGGTCCGGGTACACTTGAAGATTGCCTTCAGCAAGGATACAAGCAAGAAGTAGCGGGTTACATTTTATATGGCTCTAGCACAATTTTTGTTTATACTGCCGGTCATGGACATGGCGTTTACGGATTTACTTTAGATCCGGCGTTTGGCGAGTTTCTTCTTTCGCATGATGATATTAAAATTCCAAAGCAAGGAAGGATTTATAGCTTGAATGAAGGTAATTATTTTTCTTGGCCTAAAGGTTTGAAAGACTACATTAAATATTTGCAAGCGAATTACTTTGAAGGAAAACCTTATCAAGCCCGATACGTTGGCTCAATGGTGGCGGATGTTCACCGCACATTGCTTTATGGCGGAATTTTTATTTATCCCGGTGATAGAAGAAACGCCAAAGGAAAACTCCGCCTATGTTATGAATGCAATCCTATGTCATTCATTGTAGAAGCGGCGGGCGGAAGGGCGACAGATGGTAAAGAAAAAATTCTGGATAAGAAACCGGAAGCGCTGCATGAACGCACCCCAATTTACATAGGCAGCGAGAAAGATGTTTTACTTGTAGAAAAATTTTTAAGTGAGGCGAGAGAAGCGTACTGAAAAGCAATGGAGAATTGAGAATGGAAAACAATGTTGTATTAATTCTCCATTCTCAATTTTCAATTCTAAATTATTTTTTAACCTTTGCTATTTCTTCTTCTAACTTCTTGGCTAGCTCAGCCAGAGAAATCCCTTCAACTTTCAATTTTGCATTTCTTACAATTATTTCCGGTGCGTCACCTTCGCCTTTAACAAGTCTGTACAAATTAAAACCGAGACGGATTCTATCGTTTGGAATGGGAAGATACTCTTTTAGAGATTCTGCAATTCCGTAGCATTGTTTTTCTAATGAATCTTCCGGGAAAAGCTTAACTGCCGGAGGAGGTAAAGTTGTCATATCAGTTCCGTTTTGTTCTAGCCAAAAATAAGTAAGTGAGTTTATACTTCCAACCGCCAAGAGAAAGCAAAATTTGGTAAATTTCGACCGGAATAAGAAAACATTGGAAATTCTATCAATCAGACCAGTAAAATCCTTGTAAT
>CAZEDR010000239.1:0-5460 GCA_964510975.1 uncultured Melioribacter sp.
AAATTGTTCGCCTCTTTGTTCAAAGCGAAAGCGCAATACCAAAGATTAGAAAATACTTGGAGCGCGCTCATGTTGATACTGCAAATATCGATTTTATTATTTCCGAAACAGACCGCGGCTGGATGCGCGATTCATCTCCGGCGTTTGTTAAACAAGAAGATAAAACCGTAGCAATCAAATTCAAGTTTAATGGCTGGGCTAAATATTCCAATTGGAAAAAGGACAAAAACATACCTAAAACACTTTCTAAAGTTTTAGATGTAGATCTAGTAGATGCTAAACTATCCGGTAAGGAAATTGTTTTAGAAGGAGGCGCTATTGATTATAATGGTGGTGGAACACTTTTGACTACCGAAGAATGTTTGATGGATCAAAAAACTCAAGTTAGAAATCCCGGTTTTACAAAGAAGGATTACGAAAAAGCCTTTGCCGAATATCTCGGAATTAACAAAGTTATTTGGCTTGGCAATGGTATTGCCGGCGATGATACACACGGGCATGTTGATGATTTATGCCGATTCGTAAATTATGATACCGTTGTTCTATGCAGAGAGAAAAATTCGAAAGAGGAAAACTATTTTCACCTAGAAGAAAATTTTGAGCGCTTGCAAGGTGAAACGATTGCAAACGGAACGAAGTTAAGTGTTATCGAATTGCCAATGCCTTCTCCAATAAATTTTGAAGACTTACGATTACCGGCAAGTTATGCTAATTTCTATATCAGTAATTCTTCCCTACTCGTCCCAACATTCAACGACCCGAATGATAGAATTGCACTAAATATTCTAAGCGATCTTTTCCCAACAAGAAAAGTTGTTGGAATTCACGCAGTAGATTTGGTGTGGGGCTTAGGAACCATACACTGTTTAACTCACGAAGAACCGCTTTAATTAGCGGACTTTTTGTTAAGTGCTTCATCTATCATATTAAGAAGCTGCTTGGAATCAACCGGCTTAGTCAAAAATTTATCCGCACCAGCTAAATGAGCATTATTTCTTTCTCTTGTTGTGTTAAACGCGGTAAGTACAAAGATTGGTGTGTTTTTATATTTAGGTGTGGCTCGCAACTCTTTTGTCAATTGAATTCCATCCTTTGAGTCGCGCAAAGAAATATCCATCAGGATAAGATCGAAATCAACTTTATTAACAATGTTATAAAACGTGCTCACGCTTCCGACTGTATAAACATCAAATTTCTTAGAAAGGAAAAAGCGCAAGAAATCCTGAGCTAATTCTTCATCGTCTACGATTAGAACTTTTTGTCTGCCGTCCATGACCAACTATCCGCAATATGTGTAAAAGATCCCTCGATTAGGCTCTTAGTATCACAATGTCCATGCCATATATAACAAGCTATTTTGGTGTTTTTTTGAAGTGTTGTATGTCTCAAAATGGAATATGAATGGAGTTCTGTCTCATAAAGCACAATTAAGTTTAAGTGCATTCAATAACTAATTATTTATTAATCTCTTTGCTCAGCTTTTCAGATACTTTCTGCAAAACTTCATCAGTGTCATAAAAACCGCTTGCTAATTTGGAACGGATTTCTTCAATACGCTCGGCACTCAACTCGAGTTTAGCTAAATCTCTAGCTTCGGAAGATATCTCTATTCTATCTTTGGGAGAGCTAGGTATCGCTTCAGCCTTTGTATTCTGAGTTGGCTTAACAAACAACGGATTACCTGAAATTCCTTTTACTTGCATTGCATCACCTTTTGTAGGCAGTT
The DNA here is from genome assembly GCA_964510975.1 of uncultured Melioribacter sp. Lineage (GTDB taxonomy): Bacteria > Bacteroidota > Ignavibacteria > Ignavibacteriales > Melioribacteraceae > Stygiobacter. The sequence goes on from CAZEDR010000239.1 coordinate 1,727, forward strand.
AGTTTTTTTTCTGTTTTATAGTCCCGCAAAGTTGTCTCTCAAGTTTTTTTTCCTCTTCAGAGAAAACCTCAACGATATTATCGAACTTTGCTTCAATTTGTTTAGCCTTCGAAAACAGTTCATATTCGAATATTTTTCGACTTTGTGTGCCAAACTCAGTAGCTAGCTCAAGTTTCAGTTGATTAACTTGTTTGATTGCGGTTAAGGCAGCCGGGAATACGGAATCGAAGGTTTCAAATGAGAGGTTGTCCAATTCACGACCAACAAAGGAAAGAAGGCGTTTAACTGATTCTACTTTATGTTGCAATTGGTTCAAACCACACCTCCAAAGTTGCTTGTTATACATAATATGAATTTCAAAAAAAATTAACGCAAATAGCTTGTAATCTTTTTCTGATTGTTTACTGCAGAAAGTTCTCTTTGGAGTTGTTCTGTTATACCCGAAAACTTCTCTACGAGAAATTCATATCTCTTCTCAATTTGTTTTGCAACACTAAATAATTTGGGTCTCACCTTTACCAGTACAGATGGCTCAATTTCCTTTATTAGTTCTTCCCTACCTAAGGTTGCTTCTTGCATTTTACTAACTAATTCGGGAAATATAGAATCAAAATTTTCGAATTCTAGCATTTCCATTTTGGCAAGAACATCCTCTAATAAATACTCCGTTCTATTAGCTATAGTCTTGAGGTCCTTCTTCTTTGCTTCAGTTAATTCTTCAGTAGATTTATTTTTTTTTGAGCCCCTACTAACAGAATTATTCTTTTGCTCGCTACTTACTTTTATTGAACTCATGATCTATAAATTACTAGTTAATTGATTTCATAAAGAAAATTGATTGATTAGAAACCAGAGCATTCATTTGAGACATCGATTTCATGTATCTCAGTCTTAAGTCTGAAGAACTTTTATCTATTCGTTCTTGAACTGCTTTAATTCTATCATCAAGATATTCCGATTCTACTCCAAAACTTGTCTTCCTTTTGTAAAGGTATCCGGTTGCATTAACATAAGGAAGAATCTTTGTATGGAGAGTTGTTGCAATACCATTCGTAGAGTTGAATAGAGCTTCAACTTGTTCCGGCTTCTCCTTAATTAATTTTTCAAGTTTACTTGAATCGCCAACACTTAAGCCTTCAGTCACGTCAAAACTAAGTCCAAGCTTTGAAAGAGTGTTAACCTCATCCGAATTAATACCAGCGACACTACTGGTAGCTATTGATGAAAAAAGATACTTGAAAGATTCAGCAGTAGAATCACCAATCAACAATCCCCTTCCATCTTTAGTTGACTTAGTTTTTTCCTTTAGATAAACATAAATGTCATTAAACTTTTTTATAAAGTCTTGAATTTTTTCAGTTATTTTCGCCGAGTCGCTGCTTATGTCAAGATTAACAGTTGTATCAGTGGCTTGCATAAGCGATTTTAAATTTATAGTTGCACCGGGTATCAAGTCGGAAATTTGGTTGGAATTTCTTTCAACTTTAATTCCATTAAAATCGAATTTCGCATTTAACTCAGTAGTAGCATAAACAAAACCTGGTGTATCGCTTCCGCTGGTATTCTGCACAAAAGATGTGCGCGTTCCACCAAGATTTAACCCGACCGAACTCAAGAGACTACCTGTTGTATCGCTAAGTGATAGCAATTTAAATCCGTCGCCGGATTTCTTAGCTGCTATTGAAAGTTGTGATAATGTTGAGTCTGGAGAAAACGTAGATGCGCTAAGCATTCCGGAAGCACCCATCGCATTATTAGCAGAAATTCCCAATTCAGTTAGCAAGCTGCTCGTGTCGCCACCAAGAGTGAGATATTTGGAAGAATCGGTAACGGTAAATTTAAGACTATAATTTCCGCCGCCGCCATCCACCTTCTCTGCGCTTATACCGTTCAACTTATTAACTTGAGTTACAATACTATCAATCACATCGGTATAGTTACCGGCAGTATAAGTAATTGCTGTAGTTGTTCCATTCAAATTTAGATTAAATGAGCCTGCACTGGCAGTAGCTCCTGTAACAGAATTTGAAAGGACCGTAGCTTTGTTGCTGTTTATTGCGGTTTGAATTTTTGCAATAACATTTGCATTGGATATTACTCCCAATGTAAAATCAGCCGCATCAAATGTAACCGAAACCTTACTTGTAAATGTACCACCTTTGCCATCTCCGGCAGTAAAAACCATATCATGTGTGCCGGGAGCTACGATTGTTGAATTAGCAGCCGTTGAAGTTAAATCCTGAGAAATCACAAGATCATTCTTTGCAAGTTGATTCACTCTTACGGATTGGGAACTTAAAACGGCCGCACTTGTAGCTGTTATATCTACAAATTTTGGATCGGAAGAAGATGCCTTCTTAAGTAAGAATGCAGAAGAGGTGTCATGCTGTTGCATGGCATAAGAAATTGTTTTTAGATCATTAAGTTTATTGGTTAACTCTGTATATGCGGTAATTAAATCGTCTGTATTTTTCTTCTTTTTTGTAAGAGGATCAACCTGCTTTTTTGTTTCGCTGGCCCTGTAATCATCTACAAAGCTATTGATTCCTGTGGTTGTTAATAAATCATAAGCCATGGTTTATTACCTCTTTGCAAGTGCGGTTTCCCAAGATTCTTTTAATTCTGATAGAGTTTTATAAACTATTTCATAGTTCCGTTTTCTCATCTGGTCTTGACAAAAACGATATATTCTAAAAAAGCCTACTGAAATTTCTTTTGCTTCCGGATTATCAAAATTGAGTGCATTAATTAAAACTTGGAGAGCTTCGTTCGTTTTAATCATATCGTGTCTCTGGCAGCTTTGTATTGCAAAGCCAAACACTTTCATAATTACTTGTTCTGGAGACGCGTTCAATATATCGTTTGCTAAATACTTATTTACTTGCTTGTTCATCATGTAATTTGCTGTCTGCATCCTGTTTACCTCAAAAATTCTTAGAAGGCTAAAAAGAATCCCTCCCGAGTAGGGGAGGGATTAAATTAATGCTCAATTAACGGAAGAGAGATAACAATTGTGATGGTGCAGCATTCATTTGAGACATCATTGCTGTTGCCAACTGAGATCCAACTGCTCCTTGAGATGCTTTCATTTGATCATTGAGTGTGTCTGTATCAAAGATTTGCGCTATCGCAGAGTCGTTGTTTGCTATGGAAGATGTTAAGAAGTCTTCTCTCGAAGTTAACAATTGAGTTTTGTTACCAATATAAGTGATTGCATCTCTTACAGCCGTCTGTAGTGTAGTTGTATGATCTGTTCCAGCAATATTTGTAGAAGTGCTTGTCAACTGACCAAGATTTGTTGTTTCAACGCCTGTAGTACTTGCACCAAGTTTAACGCCGATATTAATTTCAACTGCTGTTGCGCCAGCTGCAAAGGAGTTAGCTACGCTACCTAAGAGTACATTGCTGCCAATTTTTGTGTTCTGGAAGATTGAATCGATTTCATCGGCAAGTGTTTTAATATCATTTGCAAGACTTGTTTGGTCCTTGGTAGGATCTACTGCATCTTCTTGTTTTGCTTGAATCTGATTTAACTTGTCGTAAACTTGTTGAAGAGCTGCTTCAGCTGTGCTTAAAAAGTTCTTTGCTGAACCAATGTTTGCAAGCTGAGATTTCATCTTCAATGAAGATGCTTCCAACTGTTTACCAATATTCCAGCCGGATGTGTTATCGGCTGCTGAGTTTACTTTTTTGCCAGTTGCTAATTGTAACTGTGCTTTTTGTGTTGATGATTG
>CAZEDR010000240.1:0-5453 GCA_964510975.1 uncultured Melioribacter sp.
CGCTACTGTTATTGTGGCGCCAGGGTTAGATAGAGCTTTTATTGTGGTTACTAATTCACGGGATTTTAATAGCACCAGCGATGTTTGCTCTGAAATAAAAACCAAACTTATTTTGATTGACTCGAGTGCAGTAAACAACTAGAAAAAAGAATTGCTGCTAAATAAAAAATTAATAGTTGTGTTTGAAAACTTATTGAGGAATATTTTATGAAGGTTTTAGTTCTCGGCGCTACTGGCGCAACTGGTCGTTTAGTTGTGCAACAACTTATTATAAGAAACATAGAAGTTAAAATCGTTGTTCGGCAGATCAACGATGTAATAAGTGAGTTCATTGTTAATGGACAGCTGGAATGTTTAGTAGGAAATATTTTCGAATACGAACAAAGCAAAATGGTGGAATTGCTTGATGATTGTGACGCTGTGATTTCTTGTCTTGGTCACAATATTACATTCAAGGGAATGTTTGGAAAACCGAGGATGTTAGTTACAAATTGTATTAAACATGCCTGTGAAGCAATAGAAGGAAGTAAGAAAAACAAAGTAAAAGTAATTCTTATGAATACTACCGCTAATCGGAATAGAAAAATAAATGAGAAATATTCCTTAAATGATAGAATAGTTCTTTCGCTGTTACGTTACTTATTGCCTCCTCAAAAAGATAATGAAGAAGCTGCAAATTATCTTTCAAACACTATAGGTGAAAATAACTCTAGAATAGAGTGGACAGCGGTAAGGCCAGATACTTTGATAAATGAAGAAAAAGAAAGTGATTATGTAATATATAATTCACCAAAGCAAAGTCCCGTTTTCGATGCCGGGGAAACAAGCAGAATAAATGTTGCTCACTTTATGACCGAGCTGTTACTAAACGAAGAATTGTGGAATAAGTGGAAATATAAAATGCCTGTTATCTATAATACTGAGAAATTACTGTGATGTTTCATGGATATTAATCAAGCTATTCATTACTAACAGTATATAGTAATAACTTTATAATCAAAGGATACAAGGAATTGGTCGGTTCTTTTTATGAAACAGAAAAGTCTTTATTAATTAAGGAAATCAAACAAGTATGAAAAAGTTCATTTTAACAATACTATTAATTGCGATGTTCACAACGCTGGCTATAAGTCAAGATTTGACACAAAAAGATTCTGTGTCAGTTCAAATAGAGAAGCAAGATATAAATAGGCGACACTATATAGGAAGCTCACTTTTTCTCCTGGGTAATTTAGCGCCGGGAGATCCGCCCTATTATTTTCAATTGAACTATGGATACCAGCTCACCCCAAAAAATATCATTATAGTCGAAGCTATCACGTGGACGTATTATGGACCCATAGGTTTAGCTACATTTGGATCTACCCAAGAGAAATTATACCCGGGTAAGGTCAGAGCATACGGTCTTGGTGTAGGTTATCAGCGATTCCATTGGAAGAATTTATATACAACGGTACAGGCAACTCCTTTCCTCCAGCAATTTTTTGATTCAGAAGATAAAAAAATCAAAAATGGTTTTCAGTTGTATCTTCAATTTATACTTGGCTACCGCTTTGAATTCTTTAACAAACGCCTGTTCGTAGAACCTGCTTATGCTCTCAAATATTGGCCTGTGAACACTAACTTTCCTGCATCCTTTGCAGCTGTTGAAAGTGGAGCGCCTAAATTCAAATTTGAACCAAGTCTGAATTTTGGTTTTAGGTTCTGACTGGATTAGGCAAACTAAATGTCAAACTAACAAGTGATATAATTTAAAAAATGGATAAAAAACAACTAAAGGATTTGCTCGTGAAAAAAAACATCCTATTTCTTTCTCTCCTTTTTCTCTCAGTTACAGTTTTTAGCCAGACTGTTGATAATGTTAGCAAAACTGAATCTAGTTATTTCCCTCTTCCAAGAGTAGATAAGCGAGTCGAACTGTTAAGTATAATATTTCGTTTAGCCGGCAACAGGGAATATAATAATGAAGTTTTCAAAAGTTACACTTCGGATATACATGCACATTTTGACAAGCACAAGGATCACGCACTTATCAAATTCACTCGTGACATAAGAGACAAAAACATGATTGGTTTTGATGCTGTAATGAAGATGGCAATTTACCTCGGACAACCCCCAACATTTAATCCAATTGTACCCTTTACTTCGGATGTGCCGGATAAAAGATGGGGTCAGGAAAATGCAATCAACTTTTTAAAACTGCTTCAGCAATTTTACATAGATGCCAAGTGTGAAGAATTTTTTAAAAATCATGAAGAGCTATATCGCACTTCGCAAGAAAGGTATAAAACAGTATATGATGCATTAGATATTAATTGGTACAATCAGTACTACGGTGCTCATCCCAAAGGCAGTTTCAATATTATTCCCGGATTAGGAAATGGTGGAGGTAATTATGGTTTTCAAGTAATATTACCTGACGGTAAAGAAGAAGCTTATGCAATAATGGCAACAAGTTTAATCGATAATTCAAATAATCCCATTTATGATGTTAACATCAATCTCCCAACGTTAATACACGAATTTAACCATTCGTATGTTAATGATATACTCAGCAAGCATGAAAAAGAATTTGAAAATCCGGGTGTTAAACTTTTCAATATTGTTCAGGAAATAATGAGAAATCAAGCCTATACAAATTGGAAGACAATGATGAATGAATCTTTAGTTAGAGCATCTGTAATTAGGTATTTATTAAAACACAATACTGATAAAACGATAGCAACAAAACAATTGATATCTGAATTCAATCGTGGCTTCTTCTGGATGAAAGGTCTAGTTGAGTGTTTAGCTGTTTATGAAAAAAATAGAAATAAATATCCAACACTAGAAAGCTATATGCCGGTGCTTGTTAATTTTTACGATGGAATAGCCAAAGACTGCAATTTGATGTTTGAAATTAGAGAATAAACAAGAAGGATAGATAAAACAAAAATTACTTTACTTGATATCTTAAAGAATGCTATTTGGCTGACGTTACCGCCCCTGCTTTTGGGTCTGAGTTTAGGCGGCGCGTTGGGGGTAACGCCATTATTATATAAGTGAAATGAATTATAAAGGGAAGTATGAAAACTAAATTTTATTTAATGGTCATTTTTATTTTCAGTTTGTCTCAGCTTTATGCAACAACAAATAATGCAATAAAAAGTGATTACAAAACGGACATTAATGGCATAACGTTTTGTATTGATAAAAAAATTGAATTGTTTAATGTCGTTGCCTACCTTGCAGATTACCCCTATCTAAACGGATTGGATTATAGGTATAAAAATGACATTGAAACATACTTTGCCAAATATAGAAAACATCCAGCAATTGTTAATTTTGAAAATTTATTTAGAAAAAGTTTTCGTTCAATAGATGCCCCTACTTTTTTTATGGCCTGTTTAGATGATGAATTGAATTACAGAGCGGAACCTCAAGACGTTTCCAATAAGATGTATGCCGATAGCCTTAGAAATTTGTTAAAAAAATTCCGAAACGAGTGTAAATTCGATGAATTTTATTTTGACCATAAGGATTTTTATAATTTACTACTAGCTACAATACAATTTAACTTTCAGGATTACAAAGAAAAGGAAAGAGTAGAAAATTATTTTGGCTCAAAGCAGAACTCATATACAGTCATTTTAAATTTATTAGGCAGTGGGAATTTCGGCCCAAGAATTAAAAATGCCTTGGGAATGGATATTTATTGCATTATAGAACCTGAATCAAATATGGGTGATATTCCTGTTTTCTCAGCAAACAGAATATTTAATAACTTGATTTGTCATGAATTCAGTCATTCATTTGTAAACCCCTTGGTTGAAAACCAAATCGAAACTATTAACAAGTCTTCAGCATTATTTGATACCATAAAACAATCAATGAAGAGTCAGGCTTATTCGGATTGGGAAACAACAGTGAAAGAGCATATAGTGAGGGCTGTAGCATGTCGTCTGGCAGCAAAAAAATATGGCGAGGAATCTTCAAACCTCATTGAATACAGAAATGAAGTTGGTCGTCGATTTATTTATGTTGTTCCGTTGGTTGCCAAATTAAGGGAATATGAACAAAATAGAGAACGGTACAAGACTTTCAATGATTTTTTTCCTGAACTGCTCTCAGTTTTTACAAAAATAAAACCCAAGGATATTTCTAACTATCAAAATACAGTAGCGAGTTTTAGAAAACCTAATATTTCAAATATGCCTGAGTTCGGCAATGTTGATACAGAAAAACTTTTAATTATAACACCAACCGAAGAAAGTGATTCTACAAATCAGCAACAACTGCTAAGTTTTATTAATGATTATAAACGACGATATTTTCCTATTTCGAAAATTATTTCAGATAAAGAAGCTTTAAAAATTGATTTAGCAAATTATGATATAATTATTTTTGGAACACCTAATGGCAATTTGTTTCTAAAAAAATATATTGAGCAAATTCCTGTATTTATAGGATCTAACAAAATAGTGGCCGATAAGGAATATATAGGCGATAATTATCAGATGTTAATATCGTGGGTCAATCCTCAAAACGAAAAGAGGCACATGTCAATTTATACTGCTCAAAAAACTCAGGCTATAATAAATATAAATACTATCATGCCAAGCGTTAATTATACAATTGCTAAAAATTACAAAACAGTTAAAAAAGGTAAATACAAAAATTCTATGAATATTTGGATGTTTGATTGAGTAAAACAGATAATTTACAAAGAGTTTAATCGGTGCCTATTCATTATTCAATCCGCATTTTAAATAGTCTGATCTGGTTGTTACGCATATTAAATAGGGAGAATCGTTCATGTTAAAACAATTCGTTTATTTCTATCTGATGACAAATGATCCCGAAGAAATTCGAAATATTGTTCCCGAACACATTAGATATTGGAAAGACACTCCACAGATCAATTATTCTGGTGGTCCTTTCAGTGACAGAAGCGGCGGATTAATATTATTCGAATCGGAAAATATTGAAACGGCTACCATGGTGGCTATGAATGATCCGTTTGTTGTTCATGATATAATTGAAAATAAATGGGTGAAAGAATGGATGCTGGAATAATAAAAAAGGCAGATCTGGATTTTATCAGCCTTTTCCCTGTTACTATGCCGTCAATGGGCTGGTATTTTCATCTATCGTACCCGAGGAGTCACCGCCAGGTATTTGGACTCGCATGTTATTAAATGAGTCTATATAAAAAAGGAGTTCAATGAAAAGCAAAATAAGTTTTATACTTTTAATTATAATTGTTGTACATGCAAATTTATTTTCTCAAGATGCCCCAACGATGGCATCTTCTGAATCTCGAAACATTTTCACATTATCATCCGGCTTAAGTTTGTACTCCGTTCGCGATGAGATGATGTCGCCACTTATATATCGGGGTACGCATGTTCCATTAGAATTTTCATATCGCTTCCATGGTTTATCAAACCGCCATACACTTCTATTCTCTTATG
>CAZEDR010000241.1:0-5434 GCA_964510975.1 uncultured Melioribacter sp.
TCTTGTTCAAAAATTCCAAGACTAAATTAGTAAAAAGCTCCGGCTTTTCTAAGTGAGTATTATGCCCGGTCTTTGGAATGATTTTGTGTTTTGCTTGCTTAAACTCTTGAAGCATTCTCTGATTTATCGAAGTAAATTTTTCATCATCTCCGCCACTTATCAACAAAACCGGAAAATTAATTCTGTGTAGATCATTCCAGTAGCTGTTCATTAATCCAGTTGAAAAAGCTGAGAGAGAATTGGCTAAACCGGTAACACTATTATTTTGCGCCCTACTATTTTTCAACTCATTAAAATCATTTTTTGTTTGCAGTGAACTAAACAGAGGCGAGCTGAACCAAAATTCAAGGAATGAATCTACACCTTCGCTTCTAATTTTATCTGCGAGGAGAAAATCATGTTCTACCCGGTCTTTCTTGGCTTCAATATCCTCAATCCCGGCAGTTGCGCTTTCAAAAATACCGGCAATAATTCTTTGAGGATTTTTAAGTGAGTAAGAAAGAGCGGCCCTTCCTCCCATTGAATAACCGGCTATAACAATTCTCTCAAATCCAAAATGATCGAGTATAGAACTGATGTGACGGACTATAGCAGTGCAAGTATATTCGTTTTCATCTTCGGGTGAATCGGTTTCTCCGTGGCCGATTAAATCGATGGCAAAAGGAAAGTAACTGGGAGGTAGCTTTGTTAAGACGAAATTCCAATCGTAGGCGCAGCCGGTAAAACCATGTAAAAACAGCACGGGAATCCTATCTCTATGATGAATTGACTCATCAAAGAGAATGTTAAACTGAATTCCGTTTAGCTTTAATTTCATTTATATATAAATCTATTTGTTTCGCAACCGCGCTCCAATACTTATGTCTTAGTAGTTTAGATTTTCTAGCGTCGGTTTTCACTTCGAGAACGGTAATCTTTCTACTTACCGATAATAATTTAAGTTCCTTGCGTAAATGATTCCAGTTTTTAATTCTTACATACTTACCGGAATAAGCCTCTACAAATTTTTTGAAGCCGATTGAAAGTGGTGTTAAAAAATTATTCTTCATTACATCGCGGTAATCGGAAATCGGAAGCGATTCAAAAATGCCGCCGCCGCTATTATTAACTAAAATTATAGTAATAGGAATATTGAACTTTAGAGAGTTATGCAAACCATTCATATCGTGGAAAAAGGCAAGGTCGCCAACAATTAGATATGTGGGTTCTTTCGAAACTTTTGCAATTCCTAAAGCGGTTGAATTGATTCCGTCGATTCCGCTTGCGCCTCTGTTTGTAAAAATAGTTAACCGTTTATTAAGCGGCGATGCAAAAAAATCTGTATCTCGTATTGGCAAGGAGTTGGAAATAAAGAGATTCGCTTTATCCGGCAATTCTGCTATTACTTCAGCCGGAATCCTTCCCTCGAACGGAAATGACGATTCTTCTACAAAGTTTTTCTTGAGCGCGCCGGCAATTAAATTCATTGTTCGCCAGTCTTCCAGCCATTGCGATGAAATATTCTTTTGTGAAGAAACTGCTGTTGTAATGGCTTCGCAAAAGTTTTCCGGATTCATTTTAAAAATAGTTTTTGCTGTTAGTGATGGATCGTTCAAATCACCATACTCGTTGCATAGAAATTTTTCCGCTTTTGAGTTTTTGAAAAATTCTAAGAGAACATTTGCTGTTGGTGCACTTCCAAATTGAATAATGGTTTCCGGGTCAAAGTTTTGCTGGAAATCTTTTTCTCTAACAAAAGCAGTAAAGTTCTCAATCAAATTATCTTTCTTATGCGTTCCAAAGCGAAGCGAAGAAGAACCGTCTGCGTAAATAGGGAAACCAAACTTTTCTGAAAAGCGCATTACTTGCTTCGCAAAATCAATACTAAAGTTATTGTAGCCAACTAAAATCAAACCATTCTTGCCATATATTTTTTTTGCCAGTTTTGGAAAATCAATTTTTTTTGTTGCCGGCTCTTTTAGTTCAAATGCCGAATAGGAATAAATTTTTTCAAGCAATTTTACTTCAACAGTATCGGTATGAGATTTTGGTTCGAAAGGTTTTTCGAATTGGAAATTCAAATGAACCGGGCCTCTATCTTCAAAAAAAGAAACTCGTACAGCATCTTCAGCAAATTCTCTTACAGCGGCCAAGCTTTCTAAATCGGGTAAGCCAATGTCCTTAAACCAACGAATATGGTTTTTGTATATGTTATGCTGATTAATAGTTTGGTTGGCGCCGGTGCCGCGTAATTTTCTTGGTCTATCTGCAGTACAAACTATTAAAGGTATTCTTTGATAGAACGCTTCAATTATTGCGGGATATAATTCCGCAACGGCAGTTCCGGAAGTTGTAAGAATTGCAACCGGAGACTTGGTTTTCTTAGCTAATCCTAAAGCAAAAAATGCGGAACTCCGTTCATCAACTATTGGATAAATTGTGAAAAGTTTATTTGATGAAAAGGCTAAAGTAAGCGGTGTGCTTCTTGAGCCGGGAGAGATACAAACGTGCTTAACACCAAGTTCAGCCAAACGATTCGTAAATACATCGCTCCAAACAATATTTCGGTTAATTTGTAATTTCATTTTCGAGTAATGACAATATTGGTTTGAATTTTAATTCTGTTTCTTGAAACTCTAATGCCGGATTCGAGCCGTCAACAATTCCGCAACCGGCAAAAGCTGTGAGTACATTGTTTTTTAATAAAGCACTTCTAATACCTACTGAAAATTCACTCTCACTTCTCTCGTTAAACCATCCAATCACACCAGCATACAATCCTCTATCAAAATATTCTAATTCTTTTATCAATTCCAAAGCTTTTTTCTGAGGCAAACCGCAAACCGCCGGTGTTGGATGCAGTTTTTTTTGAAGTTCTAAAACATCAATTCCATTTCTAAGTGTTGAGCTGATTTTAGTTTGAAGATGTTGAATGTTGCTTAATTTTTTAACTTGCGGCTGTGTGTCGTAATTTATTGCTTCACAGTAATCTTTAAGATTAGTTAGAATGAAGCTAAGAACATTGTTATGCTCATTAATATCTTTTTGATTATTCAGAAGCAGAGTTTGTTTCTCAAAATCCTCGTCCGGAGTAATTCCGCGGGCTATAGAACCGGCAAGCGCTTCGGTTTCAATATTGTTTTTCTTGATTGAGAATAGCCTTTCCGGAGTAGCGCCAAAGAATATCGAACTTTTTTCTTTATAGGCGAAAGTAATGCATTCGGGATATTTCACTTTTAACGCCGGAAGTGCTTTCGAAAAGTTGAAATTGCCAGTTAGAGCAAGTTGAATTCTTCTTGCAAGAACAATCTTTTGAATGTTTTGGTAAGAAATCTCGAGTAGTGCTTTCTCAATGGCCGCCCTCCATTCACTAATACCGGTCGAAGAAATAATCTTATGCATTATAGAATGCTGAATAACAACACTTTCAGCATTTGATATTTTTTCCAGCACTAATTCGAGTAACGACAAATCCGGATTATCACCAAAGAACTGGAAAATCAAATAAGCATTTTCGTTGTTAACTGTAACCAGTATTTGTGGGATGAACCAGTTAGAGTCTTCAAAATCATTCCAAAGATTTTCACCTTTTTCGATAGGAAATATCTCACTTCCTAAGACAAGCGGAAGACTATTAAACAAATCTGAATCAAAATTGACTGATGCTATTGAGTTGTTAGGCCTTGAATTGTTTTTCGAGATCGAATTAATGAACTGGCTGGAACCGGGAGTTTCAAGTCTTCCGATGCCTAGGAAAGACTTATCTTCAATTGGCTTAGAATAATAAAACAATGGGGTATTTGAAAACTTCAACGTCTCAAACAGCGTTTCAAGATTAACAGTCTCCAGTTTATGGGCGAAGCGGATTAGAGAACTATCCGCATTCTGCTTTTGTTTAATAGATAAACTAATTTCTTCTAAAAATGTGCTCAAACAATTCTTCGTTTTTATTGTAAATATAATACGAATTAGACAAGAAAAATTTCAAAATGAATGGATATTAACTAAATCGAATAGTTTTCGATAATCAATATGTAAAGAATATTAACTTTTTTTTTATAACCAAATACTATATTTTATATCCGAGGTTGTAAAAGCGTTACGGTTAGGCGTAACAAAAACAAAAGAAAGGTGCGTCGAATGGCAGACAAAAAACAAGCAGCCTTGGACTTATGGGAGAAGCTTTCAAAAGCTTACGACAGAGTCCGTAAAGTACAGTCCAAACAGATGTTTGAGCAAAAATTAACAACACCTCAATTTGGAGTGTTGGAAATTTTACACAAACTGGGACCGGTTCCGCTGAAAAAAATCAGCGAAGAAATGATGGTTACCGGCGCTAATATTACATGTGTTGTGGATAATCTTGAGAAGGAGGGATTTGTTAAAAGAATTCCTTCTAAGGAAGATAGGCGTGTTATTCATGCTGACCTTACCCCTCAAGGGAGAGCTAAAATTGAGTCAATATTACCGGCTTACGCAGAAAGCATGGCATCAGTAATAAGTTCTTTAAGCGACCACGAACAAAAAGAACTAACTCGTATGCTGAACAAGCTTCATCAATAATCAGTTGGATTTGAAAACCAGAGCGATCCACTCATCTAAACCGGATTGATCTGAAAGCTTAAATCCCTTTGAATTATATAAGCCGAGAATATCAGTCTCATCTATATCTAAAAGACCGGAAAGTATTAATGTTCCGGTCTTTTTCATTTTTATACTGATGAGATCGACTAAGTCTATTAAAATATGTTTGTTGATATTTGCAACTATTAAATCGAACTCGCCTTCGGATACATCTTTCAATTCACATTGGCGAACTTCAATTTCACTTTCCAAATTGTTTGCTTTTACGTTTTCTACACCATTCATCAAACACCATTCGTCGTTGTCTATGCAAAGCGCATTCTTTGCGCCAAGCAACACAGATGCAATTCCTAAGACTCCGGTGCCGGAGCCAATGTCTAAAACTTTTTCTCCACCGGTTACATTTTTCTCCAGATGTTGCAAAACAAGTTTTGTAGTTGCATGTTCTCCGGTTCCAAAAGACATTTTTGGATCAATTGTAATGATTAACTGATCTGGTCTCGGAGAGTATTCCTTAAATGAAGGTTTGATAACAATTTTATCAGTCACTTCAACAACGCGTACATTTTTTTCATACTCTTCATTCCAATTCTTCTCTTCTAAGGTCTGTTCTTCCGTATTAAAAGATTCGATTAGTTTTTCATCAACAAGGTGTTGTAGAATTTCTTCAACATTTTCGCGAGTTGTCTCTTTCGTCTCACTTATGAAAACCGTTAGGTAGTCATCAAACTCATTAATGCCGTCTAGATCAAGCTGCCAGAGCATTCCGCTTACTGTTTCTACATCAAATGGCACGGTTGTAACTTTAATTTCTTTGTAAGTTTTCATAATTCTTCAAATAATATTTCGCAAAGTTTGTCTTGAATTTTTC
>CAZEDR010000242.1:0-254 GCA_964510975.1 uncultured Melioribacter sp.
CTTTCACGTGACGGAAAAACAATTACAAAATTTCCAATTAACACACTTCATCCGAAGGGCGGAAGATTAAATTTCATCACCGCAATGGCAGAAACTGTAGACGGGAAAATGTTGGTGGGTACCTCCGGAGAAGGACTTTTTGTATTTGACAAGAAAACCAAAAAGTTCTCACGATACGGTCAATCGAAAAAAGAGCTGGATTATTCTTACTGGTATATTATGCAAATAAAAAATATAGCCGGGGAGTGCTATGT
>CAZEDR010000242.1:264-5430 GCA_964510975.1 uncultured Melioribacter sp.
CGATAGCGGGATTGTCACACTGTGGCAAAATAATATTGTTGCAGCTCCAACAAGATTCTTTTTGGATTGGGGTGGTGTTATTTGGATTGGCAGTGACGGCGGAGGTCTTGTAAAACTGGAAGCTTTTAGAAAAAAATTTAAAACTGTTACTAAAGAAAATTATGAGCAAAGCGGATTTAGTATATCAAGCACAAGAACAATTCTTAAAGTAAATGGGGACTTACTTATCGGCGGATATGTAGGATTGATCGAAGCAAAAAATTATCGTTCAGACCAGTCGTCCGTTTGGAAAAACGTTAAGCAATTTAACGGCACTAATGTTTATTCGATGGCGCTGGATCCTATAGAACAAAATATTTTATGGGTCGGAACAGAGGGCAGCGGGGTTTTTAAGTACAACTTAAAATCGGGAGTTTGTGAAAATTACAATGCCGACAAACAAGCAAGAAAATATTATTTTCTTTCGAACGCTGTATTTGATATTCTCGTTTGCAGAAACGATGATCTCTATTTTGCCACTGCTGGCGGAACGGTTAAATACAACCGGAAAAAGAAATCTTTCACCAATTTTATTTACACCGCCGAAGATGCCAATACCGTTAATTCAGGCGATGTCATGGCGCTTTGTGAAGATCAATATGGAAATATATGGATGGGTACTAATCAATCCGGAATTTCAATATATAATCCTAAAGAGAATTCTTTCAAAAGATTAGAATCAAGCAATAACAAAAACGATTCCCGTTCACTTAGTAATAATAGAATCAACATCATATTCGAAGACAGTAAAAAAAATATTTGGATTGGCACAGCAAGCGGATTGAATAAATACTCCTCTAAAGAAAATAATTTTACAGTTTACAGAACGGACAATGGCTTATTGAACGATTGTATTTATGGAATCCTTGAAGATAGAACAGGATGTTTATGGTTAAGTACTAATAAAGGAATTTCAAAATTTAGCACTGTAGAAGGTGCATTTATTAATTATGATTATAGTTATGGGCTTCAATCAAACGAATTTAACACGGCGGCTTATTTCAAAAGTGAGGATGGAGAGATGTTCTTCGGCGGGATTAAAGGATTTACTTCTTTTTACCCGGATGATATTCAGCAAAACCTGCACGCTCCACCGGTGAATATAACCGATTTCAAAAAATTCAATCAAGATGCAAAGCTTGATAGTTCAATTTCATACATCAACAAAATTGTTCTTCCATACAATGATTATTTTTTCTCATTCAATTTTGTAATGCCTGAATATTTAAACCCGTTACGCCATACTTTTGCTTATAAGCTCTCCGGCTTGGATGAGAGATGGATAACATTATCAAACGGAGAACGGACTGCAGCATTTACCGCGGTTCCTCCGGGAGAATACACGTTGGTGGTAAAGGGAGCCAACAGCGACGGCGTTTGGTCTGAAAAAGAATCCAGATTAATAATTGTAATTGAACCGGCTTACTGGAACACCTGGTGGTTTAGGTCCGTTGCAATTGGATTTTTTTGTGTAATCATCTTTTCGCTATACAACTCACGGGTAAACCGTCTAAAACAAGAAAAGGAAATCCAGGTAGATCTTACAAATAAACTAATTAACAGCCAGGAGGATGAAAGAAAAAATATTTCAACTGAATTGCACGACGACCTGGGACAAAATCTTTTGGTTGTAAAGAATAGATTAATGCTTGCCGAAAGAGATAAAAACTTCGAAGAAAACATAAATGATGTTATGGAAATTTTGGACGGCTCGATTCAGAATGTCAGTAATATTTCTCATCTGCTGCATCCGTCAGAATTGGAAGAACTCGGTTTATCACAAGCAATAGAATCTATGATATATAGAATTAAGTCTGCGTCAAATTTAAAAATCATAAACAATCTTTTTTCAATTGATGAATAATTTTCTGCCGGGGAAAGAATAAATGTTTTCAGGATTATACAGGAAGCATTAAATAATATTCTTAAACATTCTCGCGCGTCGGAAGTGATCCTTTCAAGTGAAATTAAAGGAAAAAAATTAATTATCTCTGTATTAGATAACGGATTAGGTTTTTCAAGTTTACGACAACCTGAAAAAGAAAACCGCCCTCATATTGGCTTAAGAGGAATGAAAGAACGGGCTTTAATGTTAAAAGGTGTTTTAATAATTGAATCCCCTCCGAAACAAGGAACGAAAATCAAAATAGAGTTTAATAATAAGATCAAGAAGTAAATGACCAACAATAAAATTTCTTTGCTCATTGCCGATGATCATCCTTTATTCCGCGCGGGCGTTAAACAAACCCTGGAAAAACTGGAATCGGTTGAAATTTATGAAGCCGACGACGGCAATGCGGCGTTGCAAATAATTAAAGAACTCGAACCCGATGTTGCCGTGATTGATTTAAGAATGCCCGGTAAAACAGGTCTCGAAATATTATCAGCTTTATTTGAATCCGGGACTTCGACAAAGATTATTTTACTAACGATGTATAAAAATGTAACCTATTTCTATCAGGCGGTATCTCTCGGTGTAAAAGGTTATTTGCTCAAAGAAACAGCAGTTCATGATTTAATTGAGGCAGTAAAAACAGTACAGCGCGGAGGTACGTTTATAAGTAATCGCATGAAGGATTTGATAAAGTCGGAAAAGATAGATGAGTTTCAAAACAAACTGTTAATAGATTCCGTTAACTCACTAACAAGTTCCGAGAAACAGATAATGAAACTTCTATCCGAGTGGAAAACAAATTGTGAAATAGCAGATATACTTTTCAACAGCGTTCGTACTATCGAAAATCACCGCGCTAATATTTCCGAAAAACTGAATCTCCATGGAACCCACAACCTCATAAAATTTGCAATTGAAAACAGAGAGCTTTTCTAAAAATTAAGTAGTACTACTCATTCCAGCCCGTCTTTCCTCAACTAACTTTCTATTAAAAATTACAAGCCATTATGCGAATTATGATTGTTGATGACAACGCTTTAATGCGTAAAGAAATATCCAAGTCAGTTGCGCTGCAAACCGACACTGTGTTGGACTGCGACGATGGTGAAACTGCTGTCTCTTGTTGCTTGGATTTCAATCCCGACTGGATATTGATGGACATTAAAATGCCGAAGATGAACGGGATTACAGCAGCCGAAAAAATCAAAGGCATTATGCCCCATGCCAAAATTGCTTTTGTTACAAGTTACGATAATCTCTATTTCCGCCGGGCTGCAAAATCATTAGACATTGAACACTACTTTATAAAGACAAATCTATTAGAAATAAGAAAAGTATTAGATCGCGATAAACAGCAATGAAGTTTTTTGATAAGAAGGACATACAGCGCTCAATTAAGCAAATCGAAAAAATAATTATCGAAGGTGTCAAAATGATTAATAATTCCTTTACACAAAATGCACAGAGCAAAAAACAAGGACTAATTGCAAAAGCTTTGCTCTTTCCCATCTTCTTCTTTTTGCTTTTTCAAGTAATTGTTTACTCCCAACAAGCGGGTAATTGTTTGAGAGTGGTCAACAACGATCCTCTCCAATACGCTGAAGGCACTGGAATTTCTACGTCTTTTACCGCACTTACTATTGAAGCCTGGATAATCCCCAAAAACATTCAGGGGACATCGATTCAAAGATTTGTTTCCGTGGGCGGAGATGGCGCTGTAATAAGGCAGGGTACAGCGTCGTATAGGATTGATTTTTATTTGCATTTCACTAATGGCAGCATTCCAATCGTGTCTCTTGACCTTAATAGTTCAGAACAAACGAAATGGACACATCTGGCAGGTACATGGGACGGAAGCACAATGAAATTGTATGAAAATGGAAAACTGGTTAGCAGCGCGGCTGCTTCCGGCACCCTGAGCATGGATAATTACATCCGGATTAGTAAGAATGATTTAAGTGAAAGTTGGGTGGCGGGCTGGATTGATGAAATCCGGCTTTGGAATGTTGCCAGGACCATGGATCAAATAAATGATAACATGTATAAAGAGCTTTCCGGTTCAGAAAGCGGACTAACAAATTATTGGAAGTTTAATGAAACTTCAGGAACAACAGCAAGTGATTCTAAAGGATCAGCACACATGACACTTCATAATTTCTCGGAAGATTATTGGGTAAATTCAGGTGCATTTGCAGGTCCGCGTAACGCTCTTAGCTTTGATGGAACTGACGATTATGTAAGTATTGCCGATAATTCAAGTCTTCATCTTTCCAATACAATTACAATTGAAGCGTGGGTATATCCAACTAATCTGAATGGTCGGTTTCCTATTTATTCTACAAGGAGAAATAATGAAGCTGGCAGCTATCAATTAGAAGTTGGTAACGGTGATGTAGGTGCTTGGTCCAACAGGGTTTCTGTTTCGGGGGTAGGCACTTGGATTGCACAGACTAATGATAATGCCATTTCACCAAATGTTTGGACACATATTGTTTATACTCGATCAGGAACTGGTGCAGGCTCACAAAAAATTTATATAAACGGAGTTGAACAAACATTGATTACTGATAATGATTATAGTTTCGTGGATAACTCCTCTGTCAAACTGATAGGTGCTGGAAACAGTTTAGCAAATTACTTTGCCGGTCAGATTGATGAAGTACGTATATGGAATGATGTCCGAACGCAATCAGAAATTGCAGACAATATGTGTATGGCTCTTAAAGGAAATGAAACCGGACTTATTAGCTATTGGCGATTTGACCAGGTTGCAGGAGTAAGAGCGCCTGAAATAACAAGCAATAATGTTGGAACACTTATTAATATGGCTGATGATGATTGGGTAGCCGCTTCTGAATTTAATACATGGGTAGACATATCTCCCAGTCCTTATTGGACTACTTCTGAATGGAATTGGAGTTTGGGACATGTTCCAACATCTTCCGAAAATGTAGGAATTCCGGAGACAGATCCAGAATGGTCTTCATTTACACTTTATCTTGATGCCGATCGCCAATGCAAGACTCTTAGTGTAAGGAGTGGTGTAACTCTTGGTTTAAATACCCATACATTAACTATTTCTGGCAATGCATTTTTTATTGGAGCTTTATCAGCCAATTCAGCCGGGGATAAAATAATATTGTCGGGTGGATCTTCCGTTCATAATATTTATGCTTCTTCTTCTCTAACTATAAAAGATGTTCAACTGAATGATGCCAACGGTGCTAAAATGC
>CAZEDR010000243.1:0-5408 GCA_964510975.1 uncultured Melioribacter sp.
CACTGAGCACAATAGCATCTTCAAAGTTGTAACCTCTCCAAGGCATGAACGCAACAGAAACGTTTCTACCAAGTCCAAGTTCACCTTTTTCAATTGCCGGACCGTCAGCAAGTACATCACCTTTTTTGAGGCGCTGGCCGGTAACAACAATCGGCTTCTGGGTGAAGCATGTTTCCTGGTTTGTACCGGAAAACTTTGTTAAAATGTATTCTATTCTTCTCTCATCATTAAAGCTAACTAATGTTTCAGGATCATTGATATCTATATCATACTTCACAATTATCTTTTTCGCATCTGAGTACTCAACAACACCGCTGTCCTCAGCAATCATAATAGCGCGGGAGTCGCGAGCAATCTTAGCTTCCATACCGGTTCCAACAATAGGATTTTCCGGAACCATTAACGGTACAGCTTGACGCTGCATGTTCGAGCCCATGAGAGCACGGTTAGCATCATCATGTTCAAGGAATGGAATTAACGCAGCTGCAGCAGAAACGATTTGCGCCGGAGCCACATCCATATAATGAACATCTTCCGGATGAGCAACTGGAAATTCTCCACGTTCTCTGCATTTTACTCTTTCTTCAATAAAACGGCCTTGATCATCGTAAGGAACATTTGACTGAGCGATGATAAATTCATCTTCTTGATCTGCACTTAAATAATCTACGCTATTGGATACGCGACCATCTTTAACTTTTCTATAAGGTGTTTCTAAGAATCCGTAGTTATTAACTTTAGTATAAATAGTTAACGAAGAAATAAGACCAATGTTCGGACCTTCGGGAGTTTCGATTGGGCAAAGGCGTCCGTAATGTGAATGGTGAACGTCACGTACTTCGAAGCCCGCACGCTCACGTGTTAAACCGCCTGGTCCCAACGCAGAAATTCTTCTCTTATGAGTTAGTTCCGAAAGTGGATTTGTTTGATCCATAAATTGAGACAATTGGTTTGTACCGAAGAAAGCATTGATAACGCTGCTGATTGTACGAGCGTTAACCAAATCTTGCGGCTGCATGTTTTCATTGTCGCGCATGTTCATTCTTTCTTTAATTGTGCGCGCCATTCTTGCTAAACCAACATTGTATTGAGATTGTAGTTGTTCACCAACAGTTCTTACTCTTCTATTTCCTAAGTGGTCTATATCATCAACAGCCATATTACCGTTTTTTAACATTATGATATTTTTCATAATTGCAATAATATCTTCTGGAGTTAGTACACGCACGTTTTCATCAACATCAAGACTCAATTTGTCATTCATTCTAAAACGACCAACTTCGCCTAAATCATATCTCTTATCATTAAAAAACATTTTATCTATCAAACCAACAGCCGTTTCAACATCTGGAGCTTCACCGGAACGTAGTTGACGGTAAATTGCAAAAAGAGCTTCTTCTTTTGTTGTAGATGTATCTTTCTTAAGGGTGTTCAAAACTAAATCTTGATCAACTGATGTTTCCATGCTGATCAATTGAACTTTTTGAACGTGAGATCCTTTAATGTTTTCTAATATTTCTTCAGTAATTTCTGCATCTTTTGTAGCATAAATTTCACCTGTCTCAGTATCAATAATATCTGCTGCCGCTATTCTTCCAAGATGTTTTTCTACCGAAAGCTGTTTTACTGTAATTTCTTCTATTAAACCAAATAATCTTAATATAGAATCGTCTGTTTCATAACCTAAAGCACGTAAAAGTGTTGTTGAAGGAAATTTTTTCCTTCGGTCTATATAAACGTACATAACATTGTTAATGTCGGTAGCAAATTCTACCCAAGAACCTCTAAAAGGAATAATTCTAGCAGAATAAATTGGTGTTCCATTTGGATGATAAGTCTGCGCAAAAGCTACACCAGGAGAACGATGTAATTGAGTAACAACAACTCGTTCTGCGCCATTGATAATGAATGTTCCTCGTTGAGTCATAAAGGGTAAGTTACCAAGATATACTTCTTGCTCTACAGAATTAACATATTCTCCGGTTTCATCATCTTTAGTAGAAAGGCGTAATTTAGCTTTTAGAGGAGCTGAATAAGAAAGACCCCTTTCTTCACATTCAGCAATTGAGAAACGTGGTTTCTCAACATAATATTCAACAAAATCTAATCTGTAAAATTCTTTGTTATCGTGGATCGGGAAGTTGGCGTTAAATACAGTCTGTAGACCCTTATTATCTCGCTGAGAAGCCGGAGTCTTCAATTGAAGAAAATCTTCAAAAGAGTCAACCTGAATATTTAATAAGTCCGGCATCTTGATAGCAGAAGTAATAGAAGAGAAAGTAATTCTTCCGGTACTTTTGTTAATTTTTTGTTTTTCCAACCCTAACCTCCAGTTCGGTTTGTTTTTCTTTCATTTTAATAATGAAAGAAAGTGGCAGGGCGTACTTTACCGCTCTGCCACTTAAGTTTTAATTCAAATCTAAACGTAAAAAGAAAAATTATTTAACAGTTACTGTTGCGCCTGCTTCTTCTAATTCTTTTTTAATCTTTTCAGCTTCATCTTTCGAAACTGCTTCTTTTACTGGCTTTGGAGCACTATCAACTAAATCTTTTGCTTCTTTTAAGCCTAAGCCTGTATGAGCACGTACAACTTTAATTACGTTAATTTTTGTTGCGCCAGCAGCTTGAAGAATAACATCGAATTCAGTTTGTTCTTCAACTGGAGCTGCAGCAGCAGCGCCTGGAGCGGCAGCCATCATCATTGGAGCAGCAGCAGTAACACCAAATTCATCTTCTAATGCTTTCTTTAATTCTGCGGCTTCAACTAATGTGAGAGCTTTAATTTTCTCAACTAATTCTTGAACTTTCTCTGACATTTTATTTACTCCTATTACTTAATTTATTTTACAATAATTTTTGATTATGCAGCTTTTTTCTTGGCAACTTCGTCTATAACACTTACAAGATCGCGCATAACTGCATTGATTGCACCAACAATTCCACTTGCAGGAGCAGAAACACTTCCAATAATACCGGCAATTATTTCTTCTTTTGTCGGCATTGAAGCTAATGTGTCTAATTGATCTGCACCATAGAAAGCTGTTTCTAAGTAGCAACCTTTAAATGATAATTTTTGTGTATCGTCGTTGTATTTTTTGATGATCTTTGCCGGAGCGACAAAATTTTCACCAGCAAACGCAACACCGATCATACCAACAAGTAAATCGTCGAATTTTTCGTATCCGCCAACTTGTTGTAATGCTTTTTTGAAGAGAGTATTTTTTAAGACCTTATATGTTACGCCATCTTTACGGAAGTTAGAACGCAGTTTGTTAATATCAGCTACATTAACACCACGGTAATCAACCAAAAACATAGCGGAAGAGTTTTGTATAAGCTCTTTAATCTGATCAACTACCTCTCCCTTTTCTGTTTTGTTCATCGTTCTCCTAAAACAATTAGTTAGAACATCGTTACTTATTAATTAGAAGCATTTTTAATCCCGCTCACAATCAGGATTAGTGCGTAAAATTTATTTTGTACTAAATATAGTTTCGTCTTTATTAATTTTTAAGCCTGGACCCATTGTAGATGAAAGGAAAAGACTTCTAACATAAACACCTTTAGCTGAAGATGGTTTCATCTTAATAATAGTTTGAAGAAAAGCTTTTGTATTTTCGGTTAATTGTTCAACGGTAAAGTTGAGTTTACCTAAAGAAGTATGTACAATACCAGCTTTCTCAACCCGAAATTCAATCTTTCCAGCCTTAACTTCTTTAACTGCTTTAGCAACATCTGGTGTAACTGTTCCGCTTTTTGGGTTTGGCATTAAACCTTTTGGACCAAGAACACGACCTAATTTTCCTAATTCACCCATAACATCTGGAGTAGCTATAATTACGTCTACATCAGCCCAACCACCTTTAATCTTTTCCATGTATTCTTCAAATCCGGCAAATTCGGCACCAGCCTGTAAAGCGGCTTCTGCTTGTGCGCCTTTAGCAACTACAAGAACAGACACTTGCTTACCAGTTCCATGTGGTAAAGAAACTGTACCACGAATCATCTGGTCTGCATGACGAGGATCTACGCCAAGTCTAATTGCACAGTCCAAAGTTTCAGTAAATTTAACTTTTGAGCTTTCTTTTAATACTTTAATAGCATCAGCTACAGAGTATTCTTTGCTTTTATCAACACTTTTATTTACTGCTTTTACTCTTTTAGATACTTTCATTTTATCTTACCAGTCAAAATTTATAATTAATCTTCTACTGTAAAGCCCATACTTCTTGCAGTACCGGCTATCATACTTGCTGCATGTTCAATATCATGAGCATTAAGATCAGGCATCTTAGTTTGAGCAATTTCTCTAACCTGAGCTTTTGTAACTTTTGCAACTTTTGTTTTATTTGGTTCAGCCGAGCCTTTTTCGTGTTTAGCAGCTTTTTTTAATAATACTGCGGCAGGAGGTGTTTTTGTAATAAAAGTAAATGATTTATCAGAAAAAACAGTTATCACTACTGGAATTATTAACCCTTGCTGACTTGAAGTTCTTGCATTAAATTGCTTGCAAAACTCCATAATATTAACACCTTTTTGACCCAAAGCAGGACCAACTGGAGGTGATGGATTTGCTGCCCCGGCGGAAATCTGTAGCTTAATATAGCCTTCTACTTTTTTTGCCATTTTATTAACCTATAATAATTTTATTTCTCTAATTCACCTTGAGCAAAGTCAATTTCAACCATAACTTTGATCTTCATTTTTTCTTCATTTACTTCTTGAACCAACCCAGAAAAATTATTGAATGGTCCATCAACTATCTTAACAAAATCACCTATTCTATATATAGTATCTGTTCTTTCAGTTTCTTCACTTTGAGAAATTCTGCCAACTATGCGCTTTACTTCTTCAGCTTGCAATGGAACCGGATTATTTTGTGTTCCTAAAAATCCCATTACCGAAGGAGTATTAGATATAAAATCTTTAGCTTTTATATCTAAATCAGCACAAACAAGAATATAACCAGGAAAGAAATTTTTCTTTTTGGTTTTTTTCTTACCATCTTTTACTTCAAAAACCTTTTCAGTTGGAACAAGAACTTCAAAAATTCTAGCGCGTAGTTCATCGTTATCTCGCAATTCAGATTCAATAAGCGATTTAACTTTATTCTCGTGACCGGAAAAAGTTCTTACTACGTACCATTTAGAGTTAGTGTTTTCCAATTTTAGAATATTCCTTTTAATATATATGTCAGAGACATATCTATTATATAGGTAAATATTGCAAGAATTATACAAACTACAATAACTATAGAAGTAGATTCTTGTAATTCTTCTTTAGATGGCCAAGTAACTTTTTTCATTTCCTTGATCACATCATTAACGAAATTGATAATTTTTTCTTTCATAACCCAGCAGATTTTATCCTTGCACGTCAGGAGGGAGTCGAACCCCCAGCCTGCGGTT
>CAZEDR010000244.1:0-5405 GCA_964510975.1 uncultured Melioribacter sp.
AACTATTTGGTATTTCGATCTATCAAGAACGCTACCAAGACGGATTAG
Source organism: uncultured Melioribacter sp. (assembly GCA_964510975.1). Taxonomy (GTDB): domain Bacteria; phylum Bacteroidota; class Ignavibacteria; order Ignavibacteriales; family Melioribacteraceae; genus Stygiobacter. The sequence goes on from CAZEDR010000244.1 coordinate 49, forward strand.
TAATCGTACCAATTATTCTGCTCGGTTATTTGTTCAATGGAATTTACTACAACTTTCAAGCTGGAATTTATATTGAAGAGAAAACAAAATATTTTCCATTAGTTACTGGTGCTGGCGCCATTGTAAATGTTGTTGTTAACTTATTACTGATTCCGGTTTGGGGAATTATGGGCGCGGCAGTAGCCACTCTCGCTTCCTATATCGTTATGGCTTACGGGTTATTCTACTTCTCGCAAAAATTCTACAAGATAGAATATGAGTTCGCCAAGATCGCACGAATAATAGTACTGTTGTTTGCTACCACCGGGGTTTATTACTACATCTATTATAATATTGGACTAACATTTATTTACAAACTTATCATTCTCGTTGGATTTATAGGTATGTTGTTCCTACTAAACGTTATAAGAAAAGATGAATTAATTAAGATGACTAAACTCCTTCTCCGCTTGAAATAAAATTCTTTTTACAAAAGTTGTTTCTTTAAAATCAAGAATTGAAAAAATTGTTTTGTAACTATCTTTGTATGGAAAGGTAGAGATAAATTATAATTTTAGGGGACATCATGAAACCAGAGATACGTTTGCAATTGCTGAAGGAATACAATCGAATAGAGAAAACTTCAAATAGTAAGGTTCACTTCGGGTTTGTTGCTGGTATATTTTTATCTTTGTTGTACTTTACGTTTCGAATCGCTGATGGTAAGACAGATAAATTTATTTATTTGTTTGTCTTTGGTTCTATTATGTTATTGCAAATTTACGCTTTTACAAAATTCATGTTTGAGAAAAAGTTATACTTAATATTAAATGCAATGCTGAATAAAACAGACGAAACTATTCAAAAAGAAAAAGAAGAGATCAATGGAATTGATTGAGATAAAAATTCAAAGGATAACTAACGGATTTGACGACATACCACTTCCGGAATATGCAACGGAAGGAAGTAGCGGCCTTGATGTACGTGCCGCGGTTGATACTGAAACGATAATTCCAAAAGGAAGAGTTTCTCTTATTCCGACAAATCTGCGTGTGGAAATTCCTTTAGGCTACGAAATACAAGTTCGTCCAAGAAGCGGATTAGCCGCTAAGAATGGAGTTGGCGTTCTTAACTCTCCCGGAACGATTGATTCCGATTACCGCGGCGAAATAAAAGTTATTCTCTTCAACTTTGGCGAAGAAGATTTTGTAATTAAGCGTGGCGATAGAATAGCTCAGATGATTCTATCTAAAGTTTATTTAGCAGATTTGAAAATAACAGAAGATTTAAACTCCAGCCAACGCGGCGAAGGCGGCTTTGGACACACTGGAACAAAATAATTTAGCTTGCCTCGCTTGACGCAAGGCGTAGCGGGAATTTAGAATTGAGAATTAAAATAATCCTCAATTCTCAATTCTCAATTCGCAATTTTCAATTTCTTTTATAACTATGGCTTCAGATTTTATACACTTACATAATCATTCACATTACAGTTTGCAAGATGCGGCTTGCAGTGTGGAATCGCTTGTGCTTGCTGCAAAGAAGCACGACATGCATGCTGTTGCACTAACAGATCATGGCGTTATGTTTGGTGTTTCCGAGTTTTACAAGAAGGCTACAAAAGAAGGCATCAAACCGATTATCGGTATGGAAGCTTATATTGTGGTTGATGGAACGCGTTTTGACCGAAAAGGTGATGAGCCGGATTACGGAGCCAAGAAGAAACATTATAATCACTTGGTTCTTCTTGCAAAAAATAATGTCGGCTACAAAAATTTGATGAAGCTTTCTACTATCGGACACATAGAAGGCTTTTATTATCGACCGAGAATTGATTTTGAAACTTTGCAGAAATACAGCGAAGGCTTGATTTGTACTACTGCGTGTCCAGCTGGTCCAATCTCGTCGGCGCTAATTAACGATGATTATACAAAAGCTCGCCGGATAGCAATTCAGCTTAAAGAACTTTTTGGAGATGATTTATATCTCGAAGTTCAAAACCATGGTCTTGAGATTGAGCAGCCGCTTCTTGACGGAATGCCGAAGCTTGCAAGAGATTTGAATATCAAACTTGTCGGCACCAACGATATTCATTACATAGAAAAAGAACACGCTATTCCTCACAACGTGCTTCTTTGTCTTGGTGATAAAACCGGAACTGTTAATTACAAAGATCTTCGGTACGGTACGGAAGAAATCTATTTCAAAAGTGCCGATGAGATGAAGAAGATTTTCAAGAACTTCAAAGGTGCTATTGAGAATACTCTTGAGATTGAACAGAAGATAAATGTAAACCTGAAAACAGAAGGACATCTTTTTCCTCATTTTCCAATACCAAAAGATTCCAAAGCAAAAACACTAGATGATTATTTTGTGATGCTTGCCGAAGAAGGTTTGCAGAAAAGATTTAAAACCATCACTCCGGAAATTGAAGATCGGTTTAGATACGAAGTAAGAGTAATTAATGAAATGCAGTACCCCGGATATTTTCTTGTTGTTCAAGATTTTATCAATGCTGCTAAGAGCAGAGGAATTCCGGTCGGTCCCGGAAGAGGTAGCGCGGCGGGCAGTTTAGTTGCTTATGCTTTAGGGATAACAAATGTTGATCCGCTTAAGTATAATTTGCTCTTCGAAAGATTTTTGAATCCGGCCCGTAAATCCATGCCCGATATTGACGTGGATTTTGCTGACGATCAGCGCGAAGAAGTAATTACTTATGTGCGTGAGAAGTATGGTGAAAGTTCCGTTGCTCAAATTATTACCTTTAATAGATTATCATCCAAAGCTGTTATTCGAGATGTAGCGCGCGTTCTCAAAATTCCAATTCCCAAAGTAAATGAAATAACAAAGTGGATTCCTTCTAAGTTTGGTCGTGTGTTTACAATCGATCAAGCATTGGAAGAAGTTCCGGAATTACGCGAACTCAAGAATACATCCGACCCGCTCTTACTTGAGCTGCTCAAATATTCCCGCATACTTGAAGGAATGAACCGCAATGCATCTAAACATGCTGCGGGTGTTGTTATTACTCCCGGCGCTGTAAGCGATCACGTTCCACTTGCAATATATGGCGATGATAACGCGGTAGTAACCCAGTTTAACATGAAAGACTTAGAAGATGCCGGTTTACTTAAGATGGACTTTCTTGGTCTGCGGACTCTTTCAATTATTCGAGATACAATTGAGCTTGTAAAAGCTAATCGTGGTGAAGAGATTCTTATTGATGACATTCCGGTTGACGATGCGAAGACGTATGAACTTTTTAGCCGCGGACAAACGACAGCAGTGTTCCAGTTTGAAAGTGGCCCGATGCGCGAGTATCTAAAGCAACTACGACCATCATCTATATTAGACCTTTCTGCAATGAATGCTTTGTACCGCCCGGGACCAATGGAGTTTATAGACGACTTTATTGCATGCAAGCATGGTAAGAAGAAGATTGCATACTTGCACCCGATTCTTGAATCAATACTTAAAGAGACTTACGGAGTAATTGTTTATCAAGAGCAAGTAATTCAGATTGCAAATAAAGTTGCCGGAATGACCTTAGCCGAAGCAGATATACTTCGCCGTGCGATGGGTAAAAAAGATTTGAAAGCAATGGCCGAACAAAAAGAAAAATTTGTTACCGGTGCTTCTGCTAATAATATAGATAAGAAAATTGCCGCCGAAATTTTTGATGTGATTGATAAGTTTGCAAATTATGGTTTCAACAAAAGCCACTCAGTTGCTTATTCAATAGTTGCTTATCAAACTGCTTACTTAAAAGCTCATTATCTGGAAGAGTTTCTAGCTGCGAATCTATCCAACGAATATGGTGATTCCGATAAAGTAACAACGATGCTGGAAGATTGCAGAAAACTTGGTGTTAAAGTTCAACCGCCGGATATAAACTATCCTACTGTAAAATTTGGTGTAAAGAAAAAGACAATCATTTTTGGAATGAGCGCAATTAAAAATGTTGGTGTTAGCGCGGTTGAAGCAATTAAAAATTCTCACGATAATCTCGGCAGAAATTTTTTAGATATATACGATTTTTGTTCGCACGTAGATACAAGAGTTGTAAACAAGCGCGCGCTTGAAGGTTTAGTCTTGGCTGGTGCTTTCGATTCTCTTGGTGGTACACGTGCGCAGAATTTTTTAGCAATTCAAGAAGCTTTGGAATTTGGTGGTAAAGTTCAAGAATCAAAGAACTCTACTGTGGATAGTTTATTTGGTGCTTCTCATGATAATTTTGAAGATGTAAAAAGAACTCTTCCAAACGTTCCGGCTTGGGAAGTAAAGGACATGCTGGCAAAGGAAAGAGAAGTACTCGGTTTTTATATGACCGATCATCCTTTGCGAAAATATGAAGCAGAATATTATTCGTTTGCATCGGTTCATCTTGGTGAAGAAGAAACTTACAATTTCAAAGAGCCGGTTAGAGCAATTGGAGTTGTTACGGATTTCAGAACCAAAATGGATAAACGCGGCAACAACATGGCATTCTTTAAGCTGGATGATTTTTCCGGCTCTTGCGAATGTCTTATGTTTTCAAAAGTATATTCTAAGTGCGAGCATTTAATTGCTCCGGAATCAACTATACTTGTTAAAGGAAATTTGGAAAGCAGCGGCGATGCAATTAAGCTTCATGTAGATGAAGCCATGGCGCTTAGCGAAGTAAAACAAAAACTCTCTAAAAGCTTGGGAATAATTATTGATTCTTCAATTCATCAAAAAGAAATTATGCTGGAGTTGAAAAAAATATTGGAAGAACATCCGGGTAAGTTACAAGTAGTTATCGCACTCAAAGACAACGGAACTAACAGAGAATTTTTGATTGCCAATAAAGTTTCACTTACCGACGAGCTGGTTGCTAAAATAACAACACTTTTGGGTGATGATTCGGTTCGTTTTTTCCCGACATAACCATCTTAGATTCATTTGAAATAAAAAGTTGATTTAGTAAGTTTGCGCGACAATTCTTAGAAGAGGAAAACATAATGGAAAAAAAATGGGCACTTATTCTTGGTGCTTCAAGCGGCTTTGGCGGCGCGTCTGCAATTGAACTTGCAAAATTTGGTTATAACATTTTTGGAATTCATTTGGATCGCCAAGCAACTATGCCTGCCGTTCAACAAGTTGTTAGAAAAATTGAAAGAACTGGACAGAAAGCAGTATTCTTTAATATAAACGCCGCCGATCAAATTAAAATTAACGACACTCTTGATGAAGTTAAAGAACGCTTTGCAACTAAAGAGCATCCACATGTAAATGTTCTTATGCACTCACTCGCATTCGGAACTTTGAAGCCGTTCATTTCTAAGAATCCAAACGATTGTTTGTCTCCATCTCAAATGAATATGACTCTGGATGTAATGGCCCACTCATTAGTTTAC
>CAZEDR010000245.1:0-5362 GCA_964510975.1 uncultured Melioribacter sp.
CAGTAAATGCGATGAAAAGATTCGTTGCGGATTTTGACGCACACGATAAATGGATTCCGAAATTAAAACAGAAAAAGAACAAGAAAGTTGCAGTTATAGGTGGCGGACCAGCCGGTTTAACTTGCGCTTACTATTTAACAACGGAAGGTTATTCAGTTACAATCTTTGAAAAACTTCCAAAGCTTGGAGGAATGCTTCGCTACGGAATTCCGGAATACAGACTTCCTAAGAAAATTTTGGATTCCGAAATAAGCTGGATTTTAGATTTAGGCGTTGAAGCAAAAACAAATGTTGAACTTGGAACAGACTTCAGCGTTAAAGATTTGATGCATAGCGGTTACGAATCTGTTTTTATTTCTGTCGGCGCACACAAAGCCAGCAAACTTGGTTTGGATGGTGAAGAAAACGTAAAAGGAATTTACCGAGGAATAAATTTCTTACGCGAAGTAATGTTGAACAAGATTCCCGAATTGAAAGGAACTGTAGTAGTTGTAGGCGGAGGCAACACTGCAATAGACGCGGCGAGAACCGCAGTGCGTTGCGGTGCTGATAAAGTAAAAATTGTTTACAGAAGAAGCATAAAAGAAATGCCGGCTCATCACGAAGAAATTGAAGCTGCGCAAAAAGAAGGAGTTGAGATTTTAATCTTAACAAATCCAAAATCGCTTGCTGCTGAAGAAGGGAAGCTAAAAGGAATTGAATGCTTACAAATGGGATTAGAACAAGGGAAGCCTGGCGAAAGACCAAGACCGGTTCCAATTCCGGGTTCGGAGTTTATAGTTGAGTGTGATCATTTGATAAGCGCAATTGGGCAAGCCGTTGATACTTCATTCACAAGCTACGATAATGAAATTATGCTTGAAAAATGGGGAACAATGATTGTTAATACCGACACGCAAGAAACGACAATTCCGGGAGTGTTTGCCGGCGGCGATGTTGTTACGGGACCATTAACCGCGATCACTTCAATTGCTCAAGGAAGAAAAGCGGCGCTCGCTATTATGAGCTACTTAACTTACGGCGAGGCAAAGAAAGCTCCGCAAAAGTTTTACAGTTTCAAACATAAGCTCTCTACTTTGAAAGAAAGCGAGTTTGATCAGTTTTCAAAATTAGCCAGAGAAAAATTAGAAGAACTTGAAGTTGAAGAGCGTGTTAGTACATTCAAAGAAGTGGAAAAAACATTTAGCGAAAATCAGTGCGAAAGTGAAACCGGAAGATGTTTGGAATGCGGCTGTTCGGAATATGCCGATTGCACCCTTCGCCAATACTGCGATGATTATCAAGTTGATGTAAGCAAACTTGTGGGTGATGTAAACAAATACAAAGTTGATAACCGGCATCCGTTTATTTTAATCGATTCCAACAAATGTATAAGCTGTGGAAAATGCGTTAGAACTTGCAGCGAAGTTCTAAAAATTTCTGCTTTAGGTTTTGTTTATCGCGGATTCAAATCTGTTGTAAAACCGGCAATGGAAAAGCCGCTGCTTGAAACAAACTGCATCGCTTGCGGAAATTGCATCGATGTTTGTCCAACCGGTGCCTTAGCGGAAAAATATCCTTTCAAAATTCTCGGTACGCTGGAAAAAGAAAACTACGAAACCGTTTGCAATTTTTGTTCGGTGGGCTGCAAAGTAAATTTTAAAAAAATTAATGATGATATTTTCTTCGTATCTAATTCGAATGAAGAAATACAGAATACTCATAACAACGGCTTCTTGTGCAGTAAAGGCAGATTCGGCTACCGCTATCTTTATGAGAAAAACAGATTATTTACACCGCAAGTTAAACGGGGCGTAGAGTTTCATTCGGTTAATCTCGATGAAGCAATATCGTTAGCAGAGAAAAAAATAAAAGCTGCAATTGCAGAACATGGTTCGGATTCCGTAGCTGTATTTGCTTCGCCAAAACTTTCGAATGAAGAACTTTACTTGCTTCAAAAGCTTGCTAGAGTTGGTCTTAAGAACAATAATATTTCCAGCTTTTCTTATCTGAACGAATCTGGAATTCAAAACTGTCTGGATGCTTCACTTGGTTTTACAACTTCCACCGCAAACTTTAAGGATATAGTCTCTGCGGATGTTATAGTTGTGGTTGGCTCAAATCTAACAGAAGATAATTTGATTGCTGAGCTGAAGATTAAAGAAGCCGGAAAGAGAGGAGCTAAAGTTGTTCTAATTAATTCATCTGAAATTAGAATGACTAAATCTGCCGATCTTTGGATTGACGCACGAAAAGGAAGCAGCGCAGCGGTTATCAACGAAGCCTCTAAGCAACTACTAAAGAATAATCTTGTTGATGATACTGCAAAAAACAAATTGAACAATTTTGAAGCGGTAAAAGAAGAAATCTTAATGAGCGCCAATAAAGTTGATGAGCTTGCAGATGTTTCAAAAGAGAAGCTGAATGAATTTTATGAGTTAATGCTGAACAACTCAAGCAATATTGTTTTTGTTTACAACATTGATTCAAACGAAAACAAAACCGCCGATGACTTAAAGAGTATTGCTAATTTCTTGCTGCTTTCATCAAGACATGGCAAAAAAGGAAATGGAATTGTTCTTTTGAGAAAATACAACAACTCAACCGGAATGATGGAAATGGGCGCTGCCCAAAATTATCTACCCGGTTTTGTTACAAAAGAAAACAAAAAACAAGTTGAGCGTATTGCAGAAATCTGGAAGACTGATTTGAACAATCTTTCGCTTAACGATGATCTAAAAGAAAAATTGGCAAATGGAAAAATTAGAGTTGCAGTTGTGTTTGGTGAAGACCCTGTAAACGATGAAATGCATAGTGCACTTTACTCTAAGATTAAGTGCAAGATTGTATTTGATGCTTACTATACCAAAACAACAGCAAACGCGGATTTGATTTTCCCAATTTCGACTTATATTGAGCAAGAGGGAAGTTACACACGCGCTGATAATGCTACACAAGAATCGAGAAAAGTTGTTAATCCGGTAACTGATTATCCGAACTGGCAACTTATTGCAAAACTTGGTAACGCTTTAGCTAAAGGCTTTGCATTTGAAAACAGAAACGAGCTCAATTCCGAAATTGAAAAGGTGAACAGATTCAGCGCTTATGCAAAGAAAGAAGAATCGTGGCTTGATGGTTATTTCGAAAATGGTTTTAACACAGAAAAGTTTTCACTTTCAATCGAGAATACTAATTTCGAATTAATTGAAGCAGCTGAAAACAAACTTCATTTTCAAGAAAACTATTTTGCAGAGAACATTAGAAAGAAATTAGTTTAACCGGTTGTGTGAATTGGTAGCTCCATTGACAAAATAACTAAGGATACCTCCTAGATCCATGCTGTCATGTTATGGATAGATATAAGGCTGATGACGCGGATTGTGCTAATTTTCGCGGATCAAATCTATGTTATTCTCGTTCTATTTTTTGATATAGATAACGTTTTATAGTTTTGTACTATAGTTATCTATCCGTATGGTTTTACTTTCTCTCTACTTTTCGCTCATAGCTGAAGTACTCAAAATATTCTAATATCCCTTCCGGCAAGAATAGGCCCATCAGTTCTTCTATGTTTTCCATTTTCATCTTCTTTTATTTTCTCCCTTAAACTTAACCTTATCTTTTGCCACCTAAAAATCCTCTGATCCTTACAAACACAAAGAAATATCTGCATCTGTTTTTCTGAGAAACAAAAGTATTCCCAATTTTATATGTTTCCATTGTTAATTACGGCTCATAATATGAAACGATTGATTTCTATTTTTTGCTTACTGGTTACCTCAGTTCTAATTCACGCACAAGGGAATGTCTACGTTATTCTCGGTTCCGATACGGCAATTTGGGATGTTATGGATGTAGCTAAGTATAACTGCACGTATAATTACAATGTTATACCGGATAAAACAAGAAACTTTTACAAAGTAATGCAGCCGGAGTACCGTAACAAATTCTCGGATTCTTACGGAAATAAGTTGAAACTAACTTGGTGGCTGATGAGCGGAAATATATTCCGTTACGCAACAAACAAAAATATACCTTTCCCTAATATGATTGTTCCATACAGCGCCCAGAAATATTATGGGGATGCTTTTAGACAATTCAAAGATGAGCTTACACTTCATTATCATACTTTTGCGTGGACTGATTATGACGGTGACGGCCAGCATTGGTGGAATCAAGCAAAAAATTTCAACGAATGTAAAAGTGATTTTTACTTTACAGTTGCTCAGATGCTTTTAGAAGAAAATGTTTTTCCGGTTTCATTCCGAAGCGGCTGGAATACAATGGATAACGAATGGCAAGCCGAACTTGATAAACTGCTTCCATATTCAATGCATAATGAAGCGCCAAGCTACCGTGTTGATAACACTGAACCATATGATAATAATTTTGACTGGCGTTTGGCTTCCAAAGAGTTTATTCCATATAGACCCTCCCCTCAAAATTATCAGCTTAACGGAAACGGACACGGATGGAATCTCCATTCACGTTATGCCGGATATGTAACACAGGCAGAAATGAATTCTATTTTTGTTAAAGCTAAGACTCGAGACCAAGTTGTTTGTTTATGGGGACATGTTTGGGATGATACTTTTCCCGAATATGTTCTTAAGATAGATTCTTTGGCAAAAGCTGCTGCTACTGCGAATCCGACTGTAAAATTCAAGTATTGCACTGCTGTTGAAGGAATGCAGTTATGGAGAAAGAATTTGGATACAACTCCACCTGCCGCAACACTTTCTGAAATTATCTACGGTGACGAAGTAAAGTATAAATTGCAAACAGATGAACCGATATTTCAAGCCCAGCCCTTTGCCGCAGTAAAGACTATAGACGAATCCTTCAACGTGGTAGAGTTTAATAAAACCGGGCAAAACGAGTGGACAAGTATCAACAGCTACGATAAAAAGAATATAGCCAAATTCGGTTTTGCTGTTACGGATACACTTGGTAATCTGAAAAAACAAATTATCAATTATGTTCAAGATGATATCTATGTAGACAATGAGGATAAAGATTACATTGAATTAAACGGTACCTGGGCAAAAGAAACAAAAGCCTCATGGGGATTGGATTCTCGTAAGTCTTCCTTAAAGGCAAATGATTCATCAAAAGTAAGGTGGAATTTTAAAATTAACTCTCCTCATTACTATAATGTATTCGTTCAAATTCCCAAAAGTGATCAAGCATGCAAGGAAATGCTCTTTAGAATTTATGGCGAAAATAAATTATTGGAAACAGTTACATTCAAAGATTCTATTGGGAGAATGGAGTGGGTCTACCTTTCTACACAGTATCTAAATCCTTCGGACAATAATTATGTAGAGTTGGTAGCAAAAGGAAATGGTCAAGAATCAAAAATACTATCAGCCGATGTTGTAAA
>CAZEDR010000246.1:0-5274 GCA_964510975.1 uncultured Melioribacter sp.
CGCGTTATCCGCGTTCTATCGTTTTTGTCTCTTATTCAATAGTTCATCAACTTTGTTTTGAATCTCATCGTTATTGCTTTTCTTTCCAGTAAATAGATCCATAAAAATTCTTATCAGCTCAAATCGGTAAATAAGGAGTGCTATTCCGCTAAGAATTGCAATCCACCTAATAAATGCATAGGGATTGTCGAACATTTACTTTACCAGTTTCGAAACAGCTTTGAACTCATCAGTTCCGCAAACATTTAGCAGCTCAAATAAAATCGATTCGGTTGTAGTTACTTCTGCACCGTTTGTCTGCATTCTGTTAAGTGCGGTTTCGTAATCAAATTTTCTGCGGGAAGAAACAGCATCAGCCGCTAAATCAACTTGAAAACCGTTTGCAAGTAAATCCAAAACCGTCTGCTGTACACAAACATGAGACTCAATTCCGCAAACAACTATCTGCTGAACACCTTTGTTCTTCAACTCTTCAAACAAATCACCGGCACCGAAACAACTAAATGATAGTTTATCAAATAGTCTAGCTTCACTGAGCGCTTTTTTAATTCGCGTCTCGGTACCACCTAGTCCTTTTGGATATTGTTCAGTATAGTAGATTGGAACATTCATCACTTTGAATCCATTGATCAGTTTCAATGTGTTTGCTACTACTGTTTCCCAATCATTAATTACCGGAAGGATTCTTTCTTGTATATCAATTACAAGCAGCGCGGTTTTTTCTTTACTTAATATTTGCGGATGACGTTTCATATCAATTTCTTTTGTTGATTTTAATTCTTCGTTCTACACTCTTCACTCTACGTTTAGTAAATCTGGTTCATTCCATACTTGCCGCAAGCATACATCATTAATAAAGATGTAATATCAATTGCCGCACGTTTTTCTTCATCCTCAGGAATAATTAAATCATAAACCTCAGCAACAAATTTCATGTTAGAGAGAATTTTTTTTAGTTCGGAAAATGTTGGTTCACCATGCCAATTTGCAACACGCTTTACCAAGTTCTGTTCGTTGCGTCTCATAAACTCAGAGAAAGAAATAATATTTTGGCTTAGCTTAGTTCTCGGTTTACAAATTGTGATCAAATCGTTTGTGTACTGATCCCACTTGTTAGCTAAATCTTCATTTTTATCATACATCAAAAGTTTTGCTTTTTCCGGAGTGAACTGTGCGTGAGTATAAAACTTAAACTTGGGAACCAACACATAACCATCGAAGCTTACAATTTTAGTTTCATCTTCTACATACTTCCAGCGCTTCAAAAGTTTTGTTGGTGTAAATACGGAAACAACTTTATCAAGCTCACTATCAATTACAACAAACTTTCCTTTTTGATAACTTACAACTGTACACCAGTGTTCCCAATTCTTCACACTTAGAATGCAAGGATATCCCTTCTTCAAATGTTGAATCAACATTCTACGCGCATCGTCCGGATTGCTCGATTGAAAATGTTTCAAGCTGCAATTGAAACGCCGCGCCGCTCTTGTTAATCCGAATTCATCTGTTCCGGCCCACCATGTACTTCCGGAAATTATTCCTATCTGATCTTCATCTTTAAATACACCAAGCATCACTAATGCATACTTAAGTGCAAATGGACCACATTGATATTTGTTTGGTTGAGGATAAAAGCTCATTTACTTTCCCGTGTTCACTTCGTGACAAAAATAATAAAACTTTTGAATAGCAAAACGAATTTGTTTAGTTTGTCTAAAAAAAATTGAGGATTATGAAAGTAGCTGTCGTATTTAATGAAGCAATGCCGGAACTCTACCAGAGACCTAAAAGCAAATCTAAAGATGTTGACTTTAAGCCCCATTTTAGCCTTGATGCACCAGACCCGATCTCCGAATTTGATTTAATCGCAACTTCGATACAAAAAGCCGGTTATGAGGCTTATACTTTGAATATTATGGACAGCCTAAATACTTTTATTAAGGATTACGACAAGAATAAGCCCGATGTTGTCTTCAATTTGGTGGAAATTTTTAACGACCAGCCCCGCCTGGAGATGCATTTTACCGGTTTAATGGAGTTAATGGGAGTAGCTTACACCGGCGCAACTCCGATGGCTCTAGGAACTTGTCAGAACAAAACCTTAACCAAACGAATACTAAGCACACTTGGAATTAGAACGCCTCACTATAAAATTTTGGCGGATATGAAAAAATCATTCCGTCTAGGTCTTCATTATCCTCTTATTGTAAAACCGGCATGGGAAGACGCAAGCGTTGGCATTGATGATGGTTCTATTGTTTATGATGTTAAGGCACTCAAGAAACGTGTGGAATATGTAGTCAATTCATTCAATCAACCCGCGTTGATAGAAGAGTTTATTGTTGGGCGCGAGCTTAATGTTGCAGTTTTTGGTGATAAGGAATTACGTGTATTGCCAATCAGTGAAATTGATTTCTCAGCTATGCCTAAGAATTTACATCCGATTGTTAGCTACCAGGCTAAATGGGATCCTATGCACGAAGCATATCATAAAACCGTTCCAATTTGCCCGGCGCCTTTAACAAATAAAGTAAGAGAAGAAGCTGAGAAGATGGCGCTGCAATGCTTCCGTGCTGTAGGAGTTAGAGATTACGCACGCGTTGATATGCGTCTTTCCAAAGACGATAACAAATTGTACGTGCTGGAAGTTAACCCGAATCCCGATCTACAAGAGGGTGCTGGATTTATGCGCTCGGCTAAATATGCCGGTCACTCTTACCGCAAAATGTTGAAGATGATTATTGATTTAGCTTACGAAAGAAAACTAGCCTCGAAGAAAAAATAAAAATACCGGAGAGGGTTAATCACCCTTCTCCAGCAAATCTATAACTTCAAACAAGTTCATCGCTTCAAAATCCGGTTTGATAACAGAATCTGGTGGCAGCGGATGCTGAGTCTTTCCGGTATAAATTAATATCGAATCCGCTCCGAGATTTTTTGCCGCCTGTATATCTGTCTCCATATCATCACCAAGCATCAAAAATTTTTGCGATAAATCGTAACCCAAAAGATTTAGCGCTGAAGAAAAATAGAGTGGTGAAGGTTTACCAATCAAAGTTGAAGGTTTGTTTGCGGCATATTCAATTGCAACCACAAAAGGACCAACATCCATAAGCTTGCCGTCAGCAGCAGTTTTCCAGTAGCGGTTTTTGTGCATTGCAATAATTTCTGCACCCTCATGCACCTTAATGAAAATTTCATTCATGGTAGCAAAATCCCACTTCTTGCCATAGTCGCCAATAATAATAGCTTGCGGATGTTCGTAATCTAAAATTCCGTTAAACAATGTTTTGATATGATCTGTACAATAAACAGCAACGCGTCGGTATCTGCTTCGAGCATACATAGCAGCAGCTTCCGAAGCGGTTAAGATCGGCATGTCGGTATGTATTCCGTTGAATTCGAAAAAAGTCCTTACATCACTTGCGGTTGATAAAGTAGAATTACTGAGAATGCAAGCCTTCCGTTTCGATTTCTTTATGTACTCAAAAAATTCTTCGATGTGCGGTGCGGGTTCTTTGTCCAATCGGAGAACTCCGTCTAAATCAATTAGTAATGGAAGTTTCAACTCTCTATTCCTCTTCTAGCTAAGATTCCTTTCTCGTAATAATGTTTCACTTCTTTCATTTCGGTAACAAGATCAGCTTTCTCTATTATTTCTTTCGGGCAATATCTTCCGGTTAAAATCAACTCTACATCAAAAGGTTTTTCATTAATCAGAAGAAGAATATCATCAACGGTAATTAGCCCGAAATATGTTGCAACTAAAACTTCATCCACAATTATCAGTTCGTAATTGCCGCTTAACATTTTTTCCTTAGCACGCTCAAGTGCAGATGCGGCTTTCATTTTTTCTTCTTGAGGCGGCAATTCTTTGCGGTAAACGTAATCATCCTTGCCGATTTGTTCAATCGTAATAAAATCTTTTAATGCAGCTAGAGAAGCAACTTCATTATATGGAAATTCTTTCATCAGCATCAAAAAGTAGGTGCGAAAACCATTTCCGGCAGCGCGAACTGCTTGTCCTATTGCGGCTGTAGTTTTTCCTTTTCCGTTTCCGGTATAGATTTGTGTAAATCCACGTTCTAATTTATTCATTAACTGTGTTTGGGTGTTGGTTCTTTTCTGGATTGGACTTTCTCAAGTATCTGCCTCTTTTCCTCGGACGAAATATTCGCCCAGTTTATTATTTCATCAATTGTGCGAAAGCAGCTTTTGCAGAGCTTTGTTTGAAAATCCATTATACAATTATTATTACATGGCGAAGGTACATATTCATCCTTGTACATTCGAGCCCTTTCTACAAAATGTATTACTTAACTAAAGATAAAACTCAATCGAAAAGTTCCAAAATGAATTACTTTATATTTGGCTGAAGCTATTTTAAACTTGCGGTTTTGAGAATTTGTCCAACTACCGTTCTCATGGAGTGTTATGAAAAAGCACATGTTTCTAAGCCTAATAATTTTTTTTATTGCGGAATATTCTGCTCAACCTCTAAAACCGGATTTTGCCAATGTTGAATATGCCAAAATAGATGGAATCAGTTTAACGCTAGATATTTACATTCCACCACATATTTCCTATCCAACTCCAACAATAATTTGGATTCACGGCGGCGGCTGGCAGGCGGGAACTAAAGAGAGTGTTAACGGAACATGGTTAATACCAAAAGGGTTTTCGATTGTTAGCATAAACTACCGGCTGACAGATAAAGCGATTCATCCGGCACAGATTAATGATTGCAAAGCTGCAATAAGATGGATAAGAGCAAATGCGCAAAAATATAATTTTGATAAAAACAAAATAGGTGTGTTTGGAAGTTCTGCCGGCGGACACCTAGCTGCTCTTGTTGGTTCATCTGCCGAAGTTAAAGAACTGGAAGGAGATGTTGGCGGAAACCTGAATCAATCAAGCCGCGTCCAGGCTGTGTGTGATTGGTATGGACCGACAAATTTTCTTACCATCTGCGGAGCGGTTCCTCCCACAAGTAACCATTGCGATGCAACTTCTCCCGAAGGAAAACTAATTGGCGGAGATTTAAGAACTAATCCCGAAAAATGTAAATCTGTAAGTCCAATATCTTATGTATCAAAAGACGATCCTCCTTTTCTAATAATGCACGGAACTGTTGATAATACTGTTCCCTTTCATCAGAGTGTAGAACTTGATTCTGCTTACAGAGCAATTGGGCACGATGTAACTTTTATACCTCAGCCTGGCGCCGGACATGGCGGCGGTTCATTTAACACCGATTCCACAAAGCAGAGA
>CAZEDR010000247.1:0-5222 GCA_964510975.1 uncultured Melioribacter sp.
AACAGAGAGCTTTGTTACGATGATAGTAAAGTGATTTGGACAGCTGATGTTCCCGGAACAGATGAAAAGTATATTGCCATTTTTAATATTTCTGATAGTGTATTAAAAAATGCAAAAATTGAGTGGAAAGATTTGAATCCGAAATTCTCAGAATATTCTGTACGCAATCTTTGGGAAAGAAAAAATCTTGGTGAGTTCAACGATGAGTTTAGTGTTGATTTAGAGCCGCACGGCTGTGTTTTAATTAAGGTAAGACCCATTACAAAATAGTGCTGAACATTATCAGTACTATTTTTCACTTTAAAAAAGCCGCATGGTTTAGTTATAAGATTAATTCGTTGCCAATTTTTCTTGCGCGCTCCGCCTTATCCATATTAATTCCAAGAGCTAATCCAATCTCAACCAGAATATTCCATCCCGCACATAAAAACAAATAAGGATTAAACTCACCTGCATCCGGTATTCTTATTGTTTTGAAAGGCGTTTCATAAGTAGAAATTGCAACGACGGTTAATCCAACACCTTTTTCCAGCACTTGCTGAAATTTCTCAATCTCTTCCTCTATCGGATCAATGACAAAAATCAAATCGCTTTTATTCATAACTTCTTCAATACCATGTACGGCGTAAGTGCCTTCAAGGTAATCCGATTTCTTTCTTGCTATCTCATTTGTCTTAAGTGTAAGTTCTTCCGCAACTCCGTCGTTATAACCGGCATAGTAAATCATTGACGCATTTGCTGCGGTGTCAATTATACTTTTCTCAATCGGCATAGTTAGTACGGCTTCTATTTTAGCGCTGAGCTGAGATAATTCTTCCTTTTCATTCTTTCCCAGTATATTCCATAATATTGATTCGTAGAACAAAGCAGTTTCCACAACGCTTTTAGTTGCTGCAAGCGCTGTTTCTGTTCCGCAATTTAAAACATAGGTTTCTGTACAAACACTTTCGAGTGTAGTATTATTATTTGCTGTAACACCATAGCAATTATTATTGCCAAGCAATCTTGCCTTTTGAGCAAGTTTAATTACCTCTTTGGTTTTACCTGAGTTAGATGCACAGAACAAAGCATAGTCTGTTAATTTATATTTTACCGACTGATGTGATCCTTCAGTAATTATGTTCAACGGTAAACTAAGTTGGCGCGCTTTGTTAACAGCATTCTTAGCGGGAAATATTCTGCTGGATCCTTCTCCTGTTAATAATAATCTGCCTAGAGTATTTATTGTTTGTGCAACGGCACCGGTTCTCGTTGGATCAAACTGCTTTACAATTTCTGTGGTTTCCATCATTTCTGACACTAAAGAAAAACCCTTGTATTTCGAATCGGTGAGATTCATCATAACCTCGAATATATTCTCAAAAAAATGTGTGCACTAAAAATCAGCTTTGGTTAAACTGATCATAATAAAGAGAAGCCGCGCCGAGAACCGCAATGTGTTCAATCTCGGAAACTTCTATCTTAATCTTTGTAACTGAATTAGAGTAAGCAAAGCTTTTAATAGTATTCCACATCGCTTCTTTATAGAATTGAAATGATTTGCTTACAGAACCGCCAAGAATTATTATCTCGGGATCAATAGAATACATTATTAACTTAATTGCTTCGCCGAGATTTTCGCCAAACTGTGAGAATATTTTGAGAGCTTCTTCATCACTGCTGGATGCTCTTGAAAACAGTTCTTCGCCGGATAATCCAAATTCATTCTGAAAGAACTGTCCGCAGCAATAGTATTCGTAGTTTTTATCTTTGAAAGGAATCATTCCAAACTCGCCTGCGCCGCAATTATTACCGGAATAAAGATGATAGTTGATTATCAATCCCGCGCCAAGTCCGGTACCGGTTATTAATCCAACAATGTTTTTATAACCTTTGCCCTTTCCAAAATATTTCTCTCCAACAGCAAAACAGTTGGCATCGTTATTAATGAATACGGGTACATTAAATTTCTCTTCAAGAATTTTTTTAAGAGGAACCTCATCCCATGAGGGGATATTCTGAACATCATAGACGATTCCATTTTCCACATCAACAACGCTCGGCACACCAATGCCAATTCCCTCAATAGTTCTTCCGTTAAATTTTTCAATCAAAGTTATGAGTAGATCAACTACCTCTTCTTTGCTGCCGTTTTTTATTATTCGGGACGATTCAATTTTTACCAGCTCATTATTTTCGATGAATCCAACACGCATGTTGGTCCCGCCAATATCAATTCCTAAGATTCCCATCTTCTATCCAAATTTAATTTTACAAACTGAAGTTACAAATTACTCTCCGCTAAATTCTTTTTGCTGCTTATTGTTTCGTTTGTGATTATTGGATTAGCCCAAATGCCAATGCTAAGTATATAGGCAAGTGTAACAAATACGAAAGACATTCCAGCGCGTAAGCCGAACATATCTCCGAGCCATCCGATGAATAATTGGATTACAGCGCCGCCGATTATAGCCGTACATAATATTCCGGCAAACGAGCCATGATGCTTCTCTACAGAATTTAACGCTAACGAAAATACAATTGACCACATTACGGAAAGTGAAAATCCTACCATAGGAAACGCGATAAGAGCAACATTGCCGGGACCGAATAATGCTACGGCTAAGAAAATTGCAGCGAGGATTACTGCGCCAACTAAAATTTTTCTGCTGTCAAAAAGTTTTAATAATCCTAATCCTATCAAGCAGCCGATAGACATCATTCCCCAAAACCAGCCAACTATTGAAGTACCAACTGTAAGTGGATCATAATTGTGATAAGTAAAGAGGAATTTGGAAATCCAGTAACTCACACCTTGCTCGGTGCCAACGTAGGCAAAGATCCCAATGAAGTAGAGAATAATAGTTTTTTGCTTAAAGAGATTAATGTGCGTTTCCAGTGTTCCCGATTTTTCATCATCCTTTCTTTCTACTTCGGGGAACTTTGAAAAAATAATCATCACTATCATGACTAAAAGCACCAATGCAAATATCCAATACAAAGATGTCCATGCAAGGTTGGCTGGAACAATTTTTCCAAGTGTAGCTTTAATTGCATTGTCATTCTGCGGCTCGTTTAGTTTTGTAACAAGCATCGGCGCAAGAAATGAAGCGCCGCCAAAAACCAGTTGTGCCATTACAGAATTGAACGCAAAATGCTCTTCGCCGCCGGAAACTCTTAATAGAGGGTTAATAGCAACTTGTAACATTGCAATTCCTGTTCCCATTAAAAAAAGTGAAGGTATAAAAACCGCGTAATGAGGAAAAAGGGAAAACATAAGTGCGCCGATAAATGAAATGCCGAAAGCAATCAGCATTATATTTTTCTCTTTGTACTTTTCAACTAATATTCCCGCCGGAATAGACATAACACCATATGCAATAAAGAATGCAAATGGTAGCAAAGCGGATAATGTTAGGCTAAGTTTAAAACTGTTAATTACATCCGGATTTAACGAGCCAAGGATATTTGTGATTAATGAGATAACAAAAAAGGTGAGAAAGATTAACGCTACGATATAATAATTTCTTTTCATTAGTTCCTCTGTTAAATCTGAACTTTATTATGATTCCAAAAGAGCGATAAGAATTAAGAGATATTAAATATTCTTGTTATAAGAAAATTCACGCGGCAAAAAATATGAATAAACTTTTTCTTTAATCAACCTTCATAAGGTTAGTTGACAGAAAATTTTCAACTAAACATGGTTTAGTTGAAAGAATTATGCTCTAAGAGCTAATTTTAATTTGAGCGTAAGGGATTTTCTCGCTTTATTTGCGGAGTCTAAATTGGATTTCGTCAATCATCTGAATTAACTTTATTAAATTATACTGAGAGCAAGCTATGCAACGTAGTTTCAAAATTTGTCTTCTATTCACTTCACTGTTATTGTTCGGTGGTTTATCAATCACAAAAGCGCAAACTCAACTAGATCAGAAATATTTTAAATCACTCGAAAGCACGCATGATCTATCCTTGCCGGATTGGGGACCATACACAAAACGTTACATTGGCGTTTCGCACATACCGGACAAAAACAAAGGACTAAGATTTGATGTAAGTGTGTTTCCGGGATTGTATAGAAGAAAAGTAATTGTGCCGGATGTTTTATTTGAGAGCGATTTCCATCCGTGGGAAGCATCACCAAATTTGGAGTACTTCAGTTTTCGTCACGAGCTTGAATGGAAAGATCAAGTTTACACAGACATTTCTTATTCGGAAATATCAACTAATGCACGCTTGATAAGAATTAATTGTGTGAACAATACCGAGAATAATCAAAATCTCTCTTTACACTTTGCAGCATCACTTCATTTTCCTCCAATAAAAGAATACACTGTTGATTCCCCGATTTATCCGGGAGAAGTTACGCTGCCGCAAGGGGCTAAATGGAACAGAGCAATTGATTATGATGATTTACAATTCGCTAAACCAAGACCGCAAGACAATCTTGTTTATGATGGAAAAATGAGAGGGGAAATCCGTGCGCATGGATTTGTTAGCGGTTCCGGTGTAGGCGCAAATTTCGGTTTGGATAAAGGAGATTTTGTTTCTTACAAACTAAAGTTCGAAAAACCGATGGATGATGCGGCGTTGTTAATTCGCTATAAAATGGAAACGGGAAAGCAAGTTATACTAACTCTAAGCGGATTGATTAATAACAAAATTCTGTTTTCGGGAGATGATGGTTTTTCTACCAAGGAAATCTATGTTGGAAAAATTAATTCCGGTGAATATAATCTCCACATAAAATCCGATGGTGGAAATGAAATTCAACTTGATGGATTTACAATTGTTGATGCTGGAGAAATTGCCGGAATAAAATTCGCTCAAAAGAAATGGAATTATGTTCCGCAGCTTATTGATGGACCGGTTAAAAATTCACTCATTCTAAAGTATGATGATGTTGATTCATACTACGGACTTTTGTGGCAATATGATGTGTTTGAAATCCGCCAATGGAACCAAAGAGATTTGAGTGATTACTTCAAGCGAATGGTGAACGAGCATGTTCAAAAAGTTTTTACCGGTGAAGGCGATGGACATTTTACTAATGTTTTTATGAGACCGGTAAATCTTAATCCCAAAACAACGAAAACAATTTATGGAGTAGTTTGTTACGGAAGTAAAGAAGAAGTTAGCAAGTATTTAAGCGAAATGAATTCTTCTCAAGATAAGTATGAAGGTTTTTATGAGAAAGCCAAACAGCACGTTGCTGATATTACCGGAAACAAAGAAGGAGA